>CAXAVL010000062.1:0-20281 GCA_963971905.1 uncultured Cellvibrio sp. | reverse complement strand
AAGACGGGCATGCAAAACCCAGCGCGAACCACTACCGTCGATGTTGGGCAAATATCTATTCAAGACTCTGCAAAAGTCGCACCCGAATTACTTGTTGGGACTCGCTTGCATGAAGAAAACGCTGGCGTTGAACAAAAACAAGAAACAGTTCAGCAAGCAATAGAGTCGGATACTGAAAATTCAACTCGCCATAGTGCGCAAAAAGTTGCGCAAACTTCAAAGCAAGATATTACGCAATCTGCACCTGCGCCAACAACCTCCGTTAAAAGTATTGTCGATATCGCACAGGTTCTTTTGTCCGAGCGCGAACCATTATCCCTATTGCAAGGTTTGCGGTTTGATCAAGCGCAATGGCAGCAGCTAACAGTCGCCTTAATGCAGCAAGAACCGCTTATTCACCTCAGCTCAAATACTGACTTAATAAAAGCGATTCAACTTCACGCCTTAAAAACGGTACGGGTATCGGCCTATTATCAATTATTAATTAATTCGATTTTACAGAGACAACCAATCGATCTTGAAGCTTGTGTAGCCGCTGCTGTTGATGGTGCTGGTCTGGTTAATAAAAACACCAATAACGAGAATTTACTCGATACAGATAATAGGCAATCAGAACAACCAATATTACATCAGGCAATGGACTATCTACCAATCAGTGAAAAAGATCGCAGCATAGATAATACTGGGTTACTGCTACCAGCGTTGCTAGGGGCCGAATTGCCTCTCAATCGAGAGCAACTGTTGGCCTTGCAACAATATATTAATCAGCTTCTGAATCGCCCAACTCAGGCGATTTTTGCAGAATGGCGGGCATTGTTAGCAATTGCACAACATGCGCGAGTGCTTATCAATTCAATCCCTGCGCATCTACTGCATAGAATAATAATGCGTTTGCAGCCGGAGCGTTACCCGTGGCTCGATGCAGTAGTAAAAATTGTGATGGAAGCCTTGGCGCTATTAGTGGCTGATACCAATAGTCTCCTTATTAAACAAACAAAATGGGAATTTATTTTCAATTATGTATTCTCAGCTGCTGTTATTAACACCAGTCAAACCCCTGCGCAGGCATTAGATCTTGCAATTGAACTCTGTGGCCGTCTGGCAAATGCGACGGGTATTGAGGATGAGCAGCGCCTGGTAAATCTCACGCAGCGCCGTCTTGCGTTATTAAGACCGCCGGCGACGCTAAAACCAGCGATGCGATTGCAGGAGATAAATACCAATCCCACAACTAATAACGACGAGACCACCCCGCAATGGGAATCGGGCTTGCATATCAACAATGCAGGTCAGGTATTAGCTGGCGCATTTCTTCCACGTCTATTTTCTATGTTGAACTTGATTCAGGATGGAAAATTTATCCATCCAGCTGCGGCAGATCGCGCGGTGCATTTAGTGCAATTTATGGTGACGGGACAAAGCAGCACGCCGGAATACGATTTGATTCTGAATAAAATTTTATGTGGGATCAGCAGCAGTATTCCAATCAGTGCTGGCATTGAGATAACTGAACAAGAGCGAACACTAATCGAGCAAATGCTCACTAGCATGATCCAACATTGGAAAGTTCTAGGCTCAACTTCCATTAGCGGGCTACGCGAAACATTTTTCCAGCGTCAGGGTTGGTTGGTACTGGAAGAAGATTGTTGGCGATTGAAAGTAAAGGAGCAGACATTTGATTTGCTGCTCGATCGCCTGCCATGGAGTATCAGCCTGATTAAACACGGGTGGATGGATAAACCGCTGCGCGTTTCCTGGCGCGATTTTTCCTGATAATCGACTGAGATAAGTGTGCCATGATGATTAGCCAAGCTAATGCTAAAACACTCGAACAGGAACTTGCCTGGTTTGATGCTGTATTGAATTTACGTTTTACCCATTATTTCGGTGCGCCTGAAACGCAACAAGCCACTGCCGATGTGCGCAGCCTAATGCCGCCGGATCTACAGAATGACGCATCGCCCTACGCTGAGATCGTGCGCACCTACACGATGGGATTTGATGAGCGACTAATTTTTATTTTATGCCTAATCCCACATTTGCGGCCGCAGGCATTGGATATCTTTTTTACCCAAAGTCAGGTTACTGGCCGCACTTATACTGAGTTTGGTGGTTGGCGCGGCAAAGCTCATAGCGGCTTCTTGCCCACAGCGGAAACTGCGGTATTTATCTTAGCCGGGCAGGAATTAAATCGCCGTTTTGATGCATTGCAGTTATTTGATGAGCAGCATTATTTTTTGAAGCAGCGGTTGATTAAGCTAGAGCATCAAGCCAGTGGCGAACCCTTTTTGAATGCAACTATTTCGGTCACTGCAGAATTCTTACATCGCTGTACACATGGCCATGTACATAAACCGGATTACAGCATTGAATTTCCAGCAAAATTAATCACCAGCAAACTCACTTGGGATGATTTGGTCTTGTCGGCTGACGTAATGGATGAAATTGATCATTTGCACACATGGCTGCGTCAAGGCAAGGAGTTGGTGAGCCGCTGGGGATTGGAAAAATCCATTAAAGCAGGCTATCGCAGTTTATTTTTTGGGCCACCGGGAACAGGAAAAACCCTAACAGCTACATTATTGGGTGCCAGTGTAGGTGTAGATGTGTACCGCATTGATTTATCCATGGTGGTTTCCAAATACATAGGTGAAACGGAAAAAAATCTCGCTGGTGTATTTGACCAGGCAGAAAATAAAAATTGGATCTTATTTTTTGATGAAGCCGATGCCTTGTTTGGTAAGCGCACTCAAACGAGCAGTTCAAATGATCGCCACGCAAATCAGGAAATTTCCTACCTGTTGCAGCGTGTAGAAGATTTTCCTGGTGTTGTTATCCTCGCGAGCAATATTAAAGCGAATATCGATGAAGCCTTTGCGCGCCGATTTCAATCGATAATCTATTTTCCATTGCCTGATGAAACTGAGCGGTTGCGCTTGTGGAGAAATCTATTGCCAGACACTTCCCTGTTAGCCAACGATGTTGATCTGGAAGCATTGGCAGAAAAATATGAGCTCTCTGGCGGCTCACTAACCAATGTGGTGCGCTACGCAGCCATCCGCGCAACTCGCATGCAGCGCGACACCCTTGAACAAGCTGATTTAGTGCAAGGCATCAATAAAGAACTTCTCAAGGAGGGGCGTACGCTCTAACTGCTATGATTACTGCCTTAACAAAAAAATCACCGTTACTACTGTTAGGTTTTTTATTCGCAGTCGCATGTAGTTTGCATACTCAGGCTGCTCCTGCAGGTGCAACATTTAACAAAGACAAATGTCTCGGTTATGAGTTGGAATATAAAAAATATCCCAAACCCGTTATTGCCCAAGTACAGGCGGATATGTACCAGCTGTACCATCTGGAACCGGAGTGGAAAAAAGACGCAGGCCGCCCCGGCAAGCCGTTAAACGATGGCATTCTAGGGCCAATTACCTGGTCGTGGATGCAGCGCTTTTGTAATAGTTTTGCCTTGGATAAGGATGGTGAAGCGGTAGTTGTGTTGCCAGCAAGAGCGACGGCTATCGCCAGCTTTTCAGAAAAACACCGCACCGACACAGATACTCTTATCAGCAAAGAATTTGCCCTCTGGGCGGCCACACATTTCACCGCATGTGACCTGGATGTGAAAGAAACTCTAGCGCAAGGCAAGGATGAGGAGTTACAAACGCTACTAGATTGTTATCGAAAACCACCAGCACCAGCCGCAGAACAGCGAATTGTTGTACCGCAACCGGTTAAGCCTTTTCATCTCTACGTACTGCGTGAAGATGATTTTGAAGCTATGGCCGGGGCGGTGAAAAAGATAAGTACTGCAGAAACTGTGTTGGATGTAATCAAAGGGAAGGAGTTTCCCGATAAGCAGTCAGCAACGGCGGAAATCGCTGCACTCCTAACAAAATTGCCGCCAGAAGAAAGTCAAAAAATTACCGATAAAATCAGTAGCGGTATTGTGGAATACAGGCGTTATGAAATAAATGACGATGTATTAAACACGCTTGTGCAGCAGGGTATTAGCGATGCACTATTTGAAACGCTGTCCGCAATGAAAGTTAAATCGTTTAAAGATCAAAATGCATTTAGAAAGGCGATAACAGCGGCAATAGAAAAGTCTAAGCCAACTAACCCTCCACCGATTGCTGCTGAGCAAGCGCAAACTAGCTCGGCAATTAGTTCAACTGCTGCTGAAAATAGCGCAGAGGTTGCAGCTGTCAATGTTGACAAGCTGATCTTACAAATTCAGATCGCCAGTCAAAGCAGCTACTTTATGCTGAGCGATGCAATGGCAGATTCAATGCGCAGCAGTAAAAAGCCCCTTGCTAATGTTGTTATAAAATTAATGCAGACCCTCAAGGATGTTGAATACCCTAGTGCAGAACTTTTACAGTTAGCGATTAAAAACAAAATTTTCAAAGCCTCGGGCATTTGCAAACTGGATAAATCCAATACCCTGGACACGCAATTAGGCAACCTTGAGCCCGCCGAAAAAGCCCTGCTATTTAATGAGTTACAGACTTACTTTAAAGATACTACGGATGGGCCGATTAAATTTTGCAATGAAGATCACGTGCAGTCTTTAGGCAAGTATTTTAACAAAGAACTGATGCCTATCCTCGAACAGTTCTATAGTGAGCCCATGCCACCCTACACGGGCAAGCCCATCCTTTGGAGCGGCGCCCATGAAAATTGCGGCTGTGTACCAAAAGAGATACAAACAACTGCCTATGGCATTTTCCCTTATTGGAAAACAACCGATACAGTACAGATATTTGATTTCAGCACGTTTAATCGGGTGGCGTATTTTGGCTTAACTGTTAGTGATACCGGCCAATTAAATCAAATAAATAGTCGCCCTGGCGTCGCAAATCTATTGACTGACAATAGCGATAGCGCCAAGGCATTTATTCACGAAGCGCGCCGCTACGGTAGCAAAGTAGATTGGATTATTGAAAAGGAGTTTTCACTGTCACCTGAACTGGAAGACGATAAAAACTTAAAAATATTTTTTGATAATTTGAAACATCAACTAACCACGTTTTTATCGCTACCCCTTACTTCTACTGAGGCGCGCCTACTTCCCTGGTTAACCTTGGGGTTAATCAGCCAGCCCAATAATGGCGATGGGGTAACGTTTTACTTTAAAAATTATCCTCGGTCGCAACCGGCCAAAGATAGATTTGATGCCTTTTTTAAAGAGCTAAAGGCGGAACTTGCATTGCAGGATAAAGTCCGCAATCGCTTTCATGCGATAAAACATAACACCTATATCAATATTATGGTTAGACAATCCGAATTCTTAGAATCGGATTTTGTATTTAGTAACAATCATCTTGATTTGTTAACCGGGGTTAATCGTTACTCGCATAACAATCTTTCAATTCCCGAGGTGCAGGAAAAAGTCGGCAGCTTGATAGTGTTGATTATGGAAGACCCCTATTACACCGCGCTTGATGAAATTTATGCAGTGACTAAAAGCATGAATCGCGATCTTCTCGCCCCGTTGATGTTTATTGATTATTCCGCAATGGAAAATAAATCACTTAACAAAGGAATGGAACAAATTGATGAGCGACAAAAACGGTTGGAATACATTCATGAAAGTTTTGGTGGTGGAAGCTTCTGGCCAATACTGGAATACATTGGCGCAAGCGATGGCAAAGACTATCAAGCAGTTAATAGTTATATTGGTACACATTTCGCACCCGGTTATTCTGAATCCTTGTGGAATGAAGTGCTCTGCGGTTACCGCTGGTTGCTAATCGCTATCATGAATATTTGGTTAGTGGTGGCGTTGATGTACGTATTGATTGTGTTCTACATCTATCCACATCGCTGCAAAAAACTTCCTACTGTTATTGCATGGTTGCCTCATCCGTTAACCGTCATAAGTGCGCTCTTACCACCCATTATAGTGTGGGTATATTTAATTGCGGTTGATCCGCTGTTTAATATGGTCAACTTATCCAGTCTGTTAGGCTTGGTGTTATTAGGTCTCGCGTTAAAGGCTGGTATTAATGCTGTTACAGCACTGAAGGAACAAAAACCAAATCGCAATCTATTGCACCACCAAAAAATCGCTAGCTTACCTCAACGTGACTTACCCACAACAAGCCTAGAGCAAGCAAGTGAATCAGATTCAGAATTAGATGACGGTGAATATGATGACCGCATTTAATATGAAACAACAAAATAATTCGGGCGGTAGAATTGGTTTGTGGGTCGGAGCCCTGTTGGGGCTAGGCACGTATTTTTGGGTATCTAATAGTGTTGCTCAAATTGATTGCGCAGAACATTTCCCGGCCGCCACTAACACGATTAAATTGGGTATGAGCACGGCCTTGAGTGGCCCGATTCAATATCTGGGTGTGTCTATGTCCCAAGGTGTGCAGCAGCGAATTGCAGAAGCCAATTGCGATGTTTTTTGGCGCCGCCAAGGCATTCAGTTCGAGCTCATTGTGTTGGATGATAGTTACGACCCAGAGGCCGCAGCACATAATACCCATGAACTTATTGAGCAGCACAAAGTGATTGCCATTGTGGGCAATGTCGGTACGCCAACGGCCGATAAAACCTGGAAGATTGCCAATGAAAGACAAGTGGTATTTTACGGTGCGTACACTGGCGCAAATATATTACGGCTCAGCCCTCCCGCTGCTTATGTCTTTAATTATCGCCCTAGTTATGATCAGGAAATGGACGCGATAGTTGCCGATATTGTTAAACAAGGTATCTCAATTAAATCCATCGGTTTATTTTTGCAAAATGATTCATTTGGCAATGCTGGTTTAGCCTCTTTGCAAAAGTCTTTAGCCAAGTTATGCAATGAGTGCCAGGAAAATGTGTTGCAAATGCGCTACGAGCGCAACAGCTTAAAAACCAATGCCGCATTGCAAGAATTTATTAAGGCCAGTGTAAAGCCCAAAGTAGTTATTTTGGTGGGCGCGGTTGAGCCAACCGCTGAATTCATTCGTTTTGCGCAGCGCTTGTCGCCTGCTACTCGTTTTTATAGTTTGTCATTTACCAGCGCGACTGCATTGACAGAAAAGTTAGCTATGAAAGATCTTAATCTTACGCTTTCGCAAGTAGTACCAAATCCCAATAGTGAAAGCGCCAAGGTTTACGAATATGGATCAATACCGAATGAGGTGTATCACGAAGGTTATTTAGAAACTGAATTGTTATTAAGTGCAATACGCAACATTAAAGATGCTATCAATAGCCAGACATTGCGTGCGAGTTTGGTGCAATTAGAGCGCGAGCTACCCGGTGAGGTGGGTGATCATCAAATGATGGATAGGGTGTGGTTGACGCACTTACACGATAAAAATGCAAACAATGTGCAAGGTGATGCCGAACATGTTAAATAATAAATCGCGCTTATTTTTGCTTGGCTTGAACCTCATAACAGCGGCACTTATCCTATTTGCTGTAGTTCAGGCAATCTACGTGTTTAATAAATATCAACAAGGTCAACACAGCTCCAAATTATGGGCGGAGCAGCAAACACGATTTTTGGCCGATGATTTATCCAACAAAATTCAGGCGATTGCAGGTGTTGCCGACGAACTTGCCGCACTCTTGAGTGCAGCTGATTGTAGCCCATGCAAAATAGAAGAAAATCTGCGTGCTACCTATCTACAGCACACTGAATTTGCCGCCCTTGGCGTAGCATTTGATGCAGAGACTTCCGGGACTCATTTTCGCCTTTATGCCCCCTTTATTCGGCAGAACGCCAAAGGCGCCAGAATTGAACGGTTAGATAGCTATTACGATTATTTTGTCGGTAATAATCAGCCGCAGGATTTACTGCACAACCCTGAGGCTTGGTATCAAATTGCTAAAATCCAGGAGCGTCAATGGCTGGCACCGTTTTATGAGGCAGCACTGGAGCAACATGTCATTCGTTATACCGCGCCAGTCTACAGTGCGCAGCAGAAAAAAATTGGCGTGGTTTTTGTCGATATCAATTTTGAATGGCTACATGATCAAATCGAGAAATATGACGTTAAAGACAACAACTATTTAAATCTTGTCACCGCGCAGGGTAATGAGTTGTACCACAGCTTAATTGGTATCGCCCAGACGACCCAACAACTTGCCCGGAGGACATTAGTTAACACCGCAATTAATAGCACAACTAATGTATTAACAGGTGAAGAGGCATGGCAACACAGTGTAGCGATTCCCGCAACCCAATGGCAGCTTACAAGTGTGATTGCCAAAACTACGATTGCGGAAATTGTTGAGGCGTCTACCGCGCGCAACACAGATAGTAACTTACTGCATAAACTTACTAAAAATGATCGTGTGGATTGGGTGACCCTATTAGTTATTATTGGCATTTTGTTTTATAGCTGTGTGCGCTTGCAGCGTAAAAGAACCAGTAGATTACAGCTGTGGATTGATACCGGAATTTATACTGTAATTTTCTTTTCCGGCGTTATCAGTATTTGGGTAGTGGAATATGGTGTTATTAACCCACCCAAAAATCAATCAATTATCTTGGCTAATAAAGCCATCATCGAAAAGTTTGAACGTAAAAACGCTTTGCGCTCACTCAATGCTTACGATGATGCTCCCATCTATGTGCCGGTTGGATTATTTATTCAATCCATCGAATTTCTCAGCGCTAGCAATGTCAACATTACCGGCTATATTTGGCACCGCTATCAGGAAGGGCAAGATTCCAATTACGAAATTGGCACAGTCTTTCCTGAGGCAATCACAACTAATATCAAATTGGCATATGAGCAGGAAAAAAATGGTGAGACGTTAAAAGGCTGGTATTTTGAAACGACCCTGCGCGAAAACTTTTCCCCCGATCTGTTTCCGCTAGATCGGCAATCGGTATGGATAAGGCTCTGGCACGAAAAAATTGGCGATAACATAGTGCTAGTGCCAGATCTAAAGTCTTACGACAGCCTTAATACCCGCTCATTGCCGGGCATAGAAAAAGATTTTGTGCTGTCTGGTTGGTCGTTATTTCGCTCATATTTTGAGATGCGTGAAAATCAGTACAACACTCGCCTTGGCATTGCGAGCAAAACTCCCGGTGGGGTAGTGCCGGAGTTGTATTTTAATATTGAAATTATGCGCAACTTTATCAATCCATTTCTCGCACATCTATTTCCGTTATTTGTTGTTGTGCTGATGCTCTATGCTATTGTCATCACTATGTCTACCGATGAGGAAAAGAAAGACTTTCTCGGTTTTAACGCGGCTGGCGTAGTGGCGTCTTGTTCAGCACTATTTTTTGTCGCACTTATATCCCACGTCCAAATGCGCAATGAGCTAGCCGCTAATTCGGTGGTGTATTTAGAATATTTTTATTTAATAACCTACGTGATTATTCTACTTATTACCGCAAATGCGGTTTTGTTGTCGTTAAAAGTAAAATTTTCATTTATTCAGTTTCACGACAATTTATTACCTAAACTGTTTTATTGGCCAGCTATTTCTGGCGCACTGTTTATTTGCACTGTCTGGGCGTTTCGCCACTAGTCAGTAGAAGGAAGTAGCGGTACGAACAAACGTTGCTGTTTTTATCATTGATCTACTATCAGGGAAATCCCGGGAGAACACCATGGCCTTCACAACTCGCCAAACTGCTAGCGAAGAAAAATCGGCGCAACAAGCGGCTGACAAACCCAGTGTGCAATTATTTAACGATCAGCGCGCCTCCACCGCGGCGCAACTCAAGCAACAACAGATGATGACCTCATCATCAATCACACCTCTGCAACGCGCGGAAGATGAAGAATTGTTGCAAGGAAAATTCCAAATAGCACAATTAATGGAGGAAGAAGAGCCGTTGCAGGGAAAATTTGTCGCACAGCGTATGGAAGAGGAAGAGCCACTACAGGGCAAATTTGAAACGGCACAATTAGTGGAAGAAGAGGAACCCCTGCAGGGAAAACTTGAAACAGCGCAGCTCGCCGAAGACGAGGAATTACTACAGGGTAAGTTTGCTAATGTTGCCACTGCACAATTAGAAGAAAAACCTAACAACACCGGATTACCTAATCAACTGAAATCTGGCATTGAATCTCTGTCTGGGATGAGTATGGATGGCGTAAAAGTTCATTACAACTCAGACAAACCCGCTCAACTAAACGCCCACGCCTACGCGCAAGGCACTGACATTCACGTCGCTCCCGGTCAGGAACAGCATTTACCCCACGAAGCATGGCATGTTGTGCAACAGGCGCAAGGCCGTGTACAACCGACTACGCAAATGAAAGGCACGTCGGTTAATGATGATGTGGGGTTGGAAACTGAGGCGGATGTGATGGGTAGTAAAGCCTTGTCAATACAGGCCAAACCGATCCAATCTAAAAAAGATAAAAATTTCGCAGGTGTCACTACTCAACTGAAATCGTTAGTTGCGCAATTGCAGCAAACAGATGTATGCCTTAAATCAGCATCGGGAACTTACACAGATGCTGAAGGTACATCTCAGACATTTACTTTTAGACAAGGAAGTAAAGGTAGTGATGTTTTATTCACCACGAAAAGTCACCCGAAAGGACATATTGATCATTCGGCAGAAGTAATTGATTATCTTAAAAAGCAAAGAGAAATTCCGGATGGAGCCACCAACATAGCACTTACTAGTTATGATACTTACGGAATTAAGAAGTAATTAAAAAGTAACTAAGTATTAGCTTTACCTACAAGCATTAACTGGTAATGCCGTCGTGAAATCCTAAGCTCTCGATAGTTGCCCGTATGAGGTTTAGCGCAATGCGGGCGCTTTTATTGCGGAACAACAAAAGTCAAATCTTCATCTATTTCAGGGTAGTGGATGAACTGGCCGTCATCCATGTTGACTAGTAGTCCTTTTTGTAAAAACGCCCAGTCTGCCTGTGGAAATTCGTGACTGAAAAGACTGTCTTCGATTATGCAGACAACTATTCCACACTTGTCTTTCCAAAGCTGGACTTGATCATGAAGCTTGATGTCCTGGCCACTTAAATATTTCATGATGAATTCACCGAATTTATACGGTTAAAGATCTCTTAAATAACAGATTTAATTGTTCAATATCCCGCTCAGTATCTACTTCAACGGGCTTATGCTGTTCATAATGTTCCAACATGCTTTCAATAAATTGGTTAAGTACCGGAATCGCAGGTGCCAATTCCTTTTCCATACTTTGTTTTTTGCGCTCTAATAACAATTCAATCTCTTCATTCACCTGGGGGAAATCGGTTAATAAGTCACGCAGCCGGTGAAATTCAATGGGTGCCGGTGTTTGGTATTTTTCCAACCACATAATGGAAAGCAGCGGGCGCAATACATAAAAATACTTTTTAAGTGGCACAATTTCTTCTTTGAGATAACCGCGATAATTCGTTTTGGCCATACTGCGATAGTGATAAATCCCCTTCGCCGGTGAATAAATCTCCGGCAACAATGCCCGCGCCGCAGGCGCAAACACACCGTCGTCCACATACACAATGGGCGATTGCAACCACTCCACAATACCGGGGTTTGACCGCCACAAGAGTTGTAAGGCCTTGCGAATATCCCAACCGTTAATATCAATCTCATCCACAATCGGGTATTCAATCACATCACGCTTGTCTTCCACATCAATCGTCAAATACCAATCGCGCGGATGCGCATAAATAAACCGCACATCAAAATCGCTGTTCGGCGATGCAAAGCCCCACGCACGGCTGCCCGATTCAATCGCGTGCAGAACTTTAACATTGTGTTCTTGCTCTGCGGCTTTAATGCGTTTCAGGATTTCGGTATGGATGTGAGCTGGGATCATAAGTATCTTCTTTTTAATTTGTAAATCTATCGCTTAGGTGGTTGCCGTTTCTTCTCCGGCGCAGCGGCTGATGAAACCCAACCTTTGACAAACAACCCCAAGCCCAAACCACCCAGAAACACCAACCAAAATAAAAATAGCGGTTTGTTTTCCAATCCGCTTGGCAGGTTCATGCCAAACACGGCAGACACACTCATCAACGGAAATGCGATAGCGGCAAGAATATTGAGTTTGTGTTGCGCGCGGTTGCCAACTTCAGCGGCGCGCGCCTGTGCTTCTGCGCTGCGCGCCAAACGAAATTCCAACGCCAAACGCGCATCGGCCAATAGCAATTCAAAGCCGCGCGCAATATCCACACTGCGGTCGCGCATGTCGATAATAAACGCGTCATTGCCAAGCGCTTCACGTGCCGTTTGTAGTGCCTGTTTCATATTGTTTGAAGAACGCGCAAGCGGAATTAATCTATCGATAATGGCAAACAGTGAATCAATACTGCTCACTTTTTCAAACCGATCTTCAAGTTCGTTGTACAGCAAGCGATAGTCTTCCATAAACTTGGCTAGCCCATGGTCGCCATGATCAATTCCCTTATGCAACCATTTACCTTGCGGCAAGCGCAAAAAAATCTCATGCTCCCGCTCATTGCTATCCGCCTTCGGCGGCGCATGCAAAACCAATAACAAATGATCCGCCTCAAAAATCGCCCGCTGCGCCCCCCAGCTCTCGCTACCCAAGCGAGCAGTAATTTCGCTGGGTAAAGTCCATTTGTAATTGCTGCGTTTCATGAATGTTCTCCGAACTTGATGATTGGGAAGTTACAGCTTGCTTTTAGTTTGAAAAAAGGCGATTACTTCTATCTGTAAATGCAATTATTAACTGGCTACTACTTTTAATGTATTTGATTGATTATATTGGCAATTCTTCGCAGAGTAGAAATGCTACTTGGCGATAATGCATCTGAACCATGCGCCAAATCATTTCTTAATTTTGGTATGGAAAATAGAAATTTCAGATTGGTGTTTTGAAGATGATACTTAATATCCTCTTCCGATGGTTCATCTATTGCAATTTCATCACCGGGCTGGTTTAGTTTTTTGGCTGCCTCGATTGTTTTTTGAAAATCAGCTGCATTTTTTGCCTGTAATAGTAACTGTGGAAAATTTTCTTTAGAGATCCATTGTTGATTTATGGCGTGCTCAATTAATCCGTACAGCATCGGAGGTTTCTTACAATCTGGATTTTCCAACTCATATCGTAATCGCAATGACATTTCCAATACAGAATAAGCAATCATTTCAGAAGCTTGATGAAATCGATAAACAAACCAAGAATACAGCGAAATATTTTTCGCTGTTTCAAATAGCTGTCTCACCTCAGGAGGCACCGATTTTTTTAAAGTTATTTCTGCAAGCCGGGTATGTCGATCTTCAAGTGATTGAGAAAAGAGCATTTGACGCGGGTCAGGCGTTGTTATTTGATCAATTTCTTTGAGTGAATCGATACGTTGGTCTGTTGACATTTTAATTCTTCTGATGGGAAAAGTAGAATCCAACAAGTGACCCGATGATCGCGCTAGAAAAAGCTAATAGTTCACTAAAATATGGGCTGCGTGTTGCTGATGAAAAAATTATTATAACCAATAGTGAAACAATCAAAATTGCAGCAAGAATAGGCGCAATACGCTTATTCACTCTTTCCGTCATCGGCTCTGCCTTGCCGATGCCGCCACACGACCCACATAACAAACCGAAGTGATCCTTTCCGCTTAGTTCATTGCGTTTTATGCAAGCTGCACAAGTGCTTCCTTCCTTTCCGTTTCGGCAGGTTCCTTGACCTTCGCAGTGCCTGCATTCATAAAGATTGACTGATAAATTATTCATGCTAATCAGCTTATACTTTGATTAAGTATTTTATTGATATAGTCATTTCTTAATAAACGTTCCTTTCTGTTATTTACGCCTTCTTTTGCGGATATTCTATAATCGTCTGGCGCATTATTTGCAAATTCTTCGAGTTTTTCTTTAATTAAACTTATATATTTTTCATTGATAAATTTCTTATTCGATAAAATACAAATAAATAAGCTAAACATGTTGGCTTTGTTGTACCAATAAGAATCTTTCTCCAATTCAAGGGATGATATGAATTTTGCTGCTTCTTCAAACGCAAGCAATGTTCCATTTCTTTCTGGAAAACTTTCTTTGTGATCGTTTAAGTATCTATTTACTAGCTCATTCCTTGTATATATTCCTCCCATATAAGTTGCTAACAGGTTCAGCGTATACATTAGATGGGTCTGTCTACTTATTTCATAAGGAGTGAAGACTGGGCCTTCCACTATCAATTTTTTGAAATAATTTACCTTGTTTGTACTTGCCCATTCAATAAATTCTTGCGGGATAGTGGGGTCAACGGACAATGATGAATCTGACTCTTCATCATCAAATGCAATTTCACCGGTAAGGTGTTTTGCGAAAAGCATAAAATCCGATGATGCATATTCAGTTGCTAGTTTTTCTACAGAATTTAATGAATAGAATGTTCGGTTTAGTCTTTGAAATATTTCTTTTATTTCGTGGGAATCATTATTTATATCAAGATCTATGATGGGGACTTGATATTTTAATATTTCTTCCATTTTTTCAGGGGGTAAGTCTTTAAAATACTTTCCATCTACTGGAAAAACACTGTTCACATATTCGGTGATAGTAGACATTCTTTGTTGCCCATCTACTATACAAGATGTTGTTTTCATTGTTTCTAAGTCAATTGATCCCTTTGCAATAAAAATCTGAGGGAACGGTAATCCCATTAAAATAGTTTTTATAAAATCAACTTTATGAATATTTCTCCACACCAAATTTCTCTGGAAGTATGGTGAAATAATCAGTCTTTTGTATTTTATTTCGTTTACTAAGTCTATTAGTTCTTTAGATCTTACTTGGTAGCGAATCATATTGTTCTGTGTCCTCTTGAAATAGCTCAATGCATTCTGCTTGTTTGCACTCGAAAAAATACTCAGAGGAATAAATTCCTCCATTGATTTTCTTAAACATCAAGTAATGTTCGTTTGATAAGTGTCTAAAAAAATCCAGCCATTCTGTTTTTTCTTTTGAGTCAGGCATAAAAAATGGGTTAATAAAGCCCTTTTTAAGGTTTTTAATAAACTGTTTATCAGTCGTTTGCCCTCGATAAATTGGAAAAACCGAGAGATCTGTAAACGCTTTAGTTTGTTCATGGGCTATTTCAAGAAATCGGTTGTATAGCTCAAGGCTGATAATGGAGATGTCTAAATCAGATTTCCCCTGCGTGAACAAAGTGTGCTTGAAAAAGCTAAATCCGGTCTTGGCTGAACCAGTTACTTGAACACTTAAAAATGGCACTTTAAGGTGATTTTTGATGGAATTTTTAATTTCATATTCAATATCTTGACTGTTTTTAAATGCATGTGATTGATAAGAAAGAAATATTTTTCTCGCAATGTCGATATTTCTTTCATTATTTTCGATGCCTTTTTTTAGGCTTTCAATAACAATCATTTTAGCCCCTAAGAATTAATTCAATCATCAACCCTGAATATAGTCCGGTAGTGATGAGCGCACCATTCCCTATTCGGTAAAAATCTGTATGGTAAATTTAGTTTTTGACCTTCTGGATCAATGAAATACCGTTTTATTACATCATCTATTTTCTCTCGTTTGAGCGAGTTGGACACTAGCAATCTATAATTTTCATCAATCGTAATCAATCCGCGATCAAACGCTTTGTCATAAAGCGCATTCAATGCAATGCCATTTGTCGGATCTGCTCTGCGCGATTCATCTTCCGCCCACGGAATAATATGGCTTGCAACCAACAACTCAGGAATTGCCAAGCCCGAAATTGCACAGCGGTTGTTGTAGCTTTCTAAAACGGTTTGACGGAAGAAGCGTTGCACGCGGCGGACTTTTACTTCGCGTATTGTTTCAGTTGGGCCTGTGGGGAATACGAGGGGCTTTTCTATATCAGGTGTGATTGGTTCTGTAGGGAGTACGCGCGTTTCATACAACGCTTCGGCTTTATCGGCAGTATCGGTGGAGTTGGTCATAAACGCATCCCACAACGCGCGGTCGGCTTTGCTCGCACCGGCCAAACCTTTTTGTGCGAGTGCGGGATCTAAGCTTGCGAAGTTGCAGGCTTTCATCGCCACTGCGGATGGCGTGCGGCCAATGATTTGGGCGAGTTTAATGATCTCGGGATTGGTCTGATGCAATTTGCCAAACGGCGTGCGGCAGTAAAGGTGTAGCGTTAGCAACAGTTCGTCTTCTTGCCAGTTATTCGCCATAGTGCGGCCTGCTTGCTGCAAGGGTGTTCTTATTCATTCGATTATCCATCACCAGTTCTGTCGTTGAATTCTCCACTATAGACGATGGTTTTGGAAATACACGGGATTACATCTGGCCGCCGACCATTTTCGTGACGTCACGAAAATGGTCGATTCGGTTTAAAAAATCTCGGATTTGTTCAGTTTGACTGAACAAATCCACCAAAACTTAAACCAATCTACGCTTTATCCAACCTAAAACCCCGACCCAGGCTGCTTCAAAAACTCAATCTCCTCCTCCGTCGATTCCCGTCCAAGAATCTTATTGCGATGGGGATAGCGACCAAAGCGGGTGATGATGGCTTGGTGTTTTAGCTCAAAGTCGAGATTATTTTCCATGCCCGGTGCGCTAAATAAAGTCACCGCAATCTGGTGGATTACGGCGGATTCGCTGTGCATAAAGGGCATGTAAAGAAAACTGCGCTCGGTGGGGGATAAGGCTTTGTCGGCGTCTACGGCCAGCGCCTCTTGTGCAAGTGCTAAGGCTAATGAGTCATTGGTGAAAGCTTGTGGGGTGTCGCGGAAAATATTGCGGGAGAATTGGTCGAGAATAATAATTTCTGCCAGGCGCCCTTTTGCGGCTATGCGCCAATCAAATAATTCACAGCGTATTGCTTGGCTATGAATTGCGGAGTAGCGGCGTTTGATCTCTGCATCCAAGGATTGATCTTTCTTCCACCAGTGTACGGGTGTTAGTTCGTTAAACCAGAAGTTGAGAATGTCTTCGTACATATCTATGCCCTCCAGGAAAATGGCAGATGACTGTAAATGGAGCCTAGTGAAGATGCTGTTTGCTAATGCACATGAAGTTGACGATTATCCCTTTCCCCCTTTAGCTGCTCCTTCTATGCTTGTCTACACCACAAAAAACACAGTGACAGTAATCCACAGCGAAAGAGAGGTTTTTATGCGTTGCCCCATCAACTTATTCATCGCCCTGTTATTTGGTTTATGCGCGTTGTCCGCGCAGGCTGATGATGCGGATGCAGAAGTCACAGTCTACAAGGCAATCCAGTTTGCCAAGCCCGACAATTTCCCGCTCACACTGGATATTTATGTGCCGAAGACCGGTAAAAAAACCTATCCAGTACTGGTGGTTTACCACGGCGGCGGCTGGTTAATTAATAACAATTCGATCATGAATGATTTTGCGACCAAAATCGCGCGCGATGGCGATATGGTGGTGGCGAACATGAATTACCGGCTGCTGGTAGATCAAAATAATAGCGTCACTATGAATCAAATTGTGGAAGATGCATTCGGCGGTCTGCTGTGGGTGAAAGACCATATCGCGCAATACGGTGGCGATCCAGCGCGTGTCGCCATAACGGGTGATAGCGCCGGTGGGCACCTTACGGCGATGATTCTGTTGCGCGGGCGCCAGTTGGAGAGCGATGGTTTTGCGGGTGATAGTTTAGGCTTTAATCCAAGTTATCTACCGGCTGGCAAAACCGCCGAGCAGGTGGCACAAGAGGACGGTTTAAAGGTGCAGGCGGCAGTGCTGAGTTACGCGGGGTTTGATCTTTATACACGTGCGGCTTTAGGTAATTTTGAGACAGATAAAAATAGTTTTTGGAAGTTTGCCAACGCCGAGGCGCGCGGTTTGTTCGGCAATCATATTAATGTGAAAGACAACAGCGATTACTACAAAGCGGTATCGCCGATTTATTTTGTACCCAAGGCGAGTGAATATAAATTGCCCCCGCAATTTGTACACGTGGGCAGTCTGGATACCGCCACGCCACCCGCAGCGGCGCAACATTATGTTGATTTATTAAAAGCGGCCAAGCAACCGGTGGAGTACAAGGTCTACCCCAATAAAAATCATGCCTATTTGGATAACGGCTGCAACTGGGCGGGCAGCTGCTTTGCGCGGGACGCGCTTTGGCCGGTGGGCGATATCATTCGCTTTCTCAATAAGACGTTGGAAAACTAGGCCAACCCGCCAGTCACACCGCACTTCGTCACTCCCGCTTGCGGGAGCCCAGCTTTAGGCCTTAAAACCTATGGATCCCCGCACGCGGGGATGACATTCTGGAAAATATAGACCTTTCTAAAAAATGATGAATATATTCATCATCGATGTTGATATCAGCCATTATGATGTATATATTCATCATAATGGCTGATCACCTCATACACCTATGAACTCTACCCTTGAACAGCTCGGCTCACAAATCAAAACCCTGCGCAAACAGCGCGGGTGGAGTCAGTTGCAGCTTGCCGAAATGGCCGGTCTTGATCGCACCACCTTGGGTATGCTGGAGCGCAACGATTACACCGATATTGGCATCCGCAAGATTGAGCGAGTGCTGGCCTTATTGGGGAAAAAATTGACTCTGGCGAATGCGGGTTTGCCCACGCTGGACGAGCTGGTAGCAGCTCAGGCGGAGGGGTCGCAGCATGCAGGATAAGCTCGATGTGTTTGTCGCCAGCCAGCGTGTTGGGCGGTTGGCGCGCGTGCAACAGCGCCACAGTTTCACCTATGGCCTGGATACAACCGAGGCGCTCTCGCTTACTATGCCGCTGCGGCTAGAAACCTATAATTACGAGCAGGGTTTGCATCCGCTGTTTCAAATGAATTTGCCTGAGGGTTACTTGCGTCAGGCAATTGAACGTTTTGCCGCAAAACATTTTGGCAGCGATGATTTAAGCTATCTCACCCTGCTGGGCAATCATCAGATTGGACGCTTGCGCTACAGTCTGGCTGACAAAAAATTGCCAGATGAAACCGCCGCAAATCTATCACTCGATGAGCTGTTAAATAGTGATGATGCCGAACTATTCCAGCAATTATTTGACCGCTATGCGATTCATTCAGGTGTAGCGGGTGTGCAACCTAAAGTATTGATGGATGCACACAATACCAATTCGAACCCGCTGACCGATAAAGCAAGCGTGCCATTAAAAAAATATATTGTAAAAAGTTGGGGCCCCGAGTTTCCCGAGTTGGCCTGCAATGAATTTTTCTGTTTAACCCTTGCGCGCAATGCTGGATTATCAACACCGAATTTTTTTCAGCGATAACGGCAAGTTGTTGGTGTGTGAGCGGTTTGATATTGACGAGCAAGAGCAGCCACTGGGGTTTGAGGATTTTTGTGTATTGCAGGGCAAAACCACGCAACAAAAATATGAATCCAGCATAGAAGCCTGTGCCGGTACGATAATCCAATTTGTATCGCCTGAACATGTTCAGCAAAGTCTGGAAGATTTATTTAAGCTAACTCTACTGAATATCAAAATAAAAAATGGCGATGCACATTTAAAAAATCTGGGTGTGCTCTACTCCGGTTTAACGGAGTATCGCACAGGGCAAATGCCTTCAGTCACCCGCAAGCTTGCGCCGGTATTTGATTTAATCAGCACTACACCCTATATTCCCCGCGATTCCATGGCGCTCACCTTGACCGGCAGCAAACGCTGGCCAAAGTGGAAAGTGCTGGAAAAATTCGCCAAAATTCATTGCCGTTTGAATGGCAAAACTATCGAGAAAATTGTGAGCGATGTTGAAGAATCATGTGCGTCCAGCCATGCGTTATTGGAAAAGCTAATGAACACTCACACTGGGTTTCAGGTGATTGGTGAAGAAATAGCAAAATTATTGCAGCAAAGGATGTTGTGATAGATGAATACTCCGCTTGCTATTTTAAACTCCACTTTCGGCTACCACGAATTTCGCGGCCCGCAGGCGGCAGTGATTGATGCCTTGGTGGCCGGTGACGATGTGCTGGTGCTGATGCCCACTGGCGGTGGTAAATCTCTGTGTTACCAAATTCCCGCGCTGGTGCGTGAGGGTGTGGGTGTGGTGATTTCACCGCTGATTGCCCTTATGCAAGATCAGGTCAGTGCACTGCGCGAACTGGGTGTGCGCGCCGGGTTTTTAAATTCATCGCTCAGCGCGCAGGAAATGCGTGCGACCGAGTTGGCCTTGCAGCGCGGCGAATTGGATATGCTCTATGTCGCGCCCGAACGTTTGATTCAGCCGCGCACGCTGGAATTATTTCACCAGATAAAAATCTCCCTGTTTGCGATTGATGAAGCCCACTGTGTATCCCAATGGGGGCACGATTTCCGCCCCGAGTATCGCCAGCTCTCCCACCTGCACCAGCGCTTTCCTAACGTGCCGCGCATCGCGCTCACCG
>CAXAVL010000061.1:0-20515 GCA_963971905.1 uncultured Cellvibrio sp. | reverse complement strand
TAATACTAAAAACGCCCTGTAGAATTATCTGCAGGGCGTTTTTTTTGATTTTCGCTTTTGGAAAATTCATTCGCTTTCAGTTGAGTTTATTTTTTAGCTCTTGTTTTATTTTCTTTGAAACGTTCCTACCGGGCCGATTAAGCTCTCGTTAATACTTATTGCTTTCGTATTCATCTATAATTACCAAAATTTCTCTCGAGTAAGCAGCGATGACTCAAAAAGATAAGCTTGTAATTTTCGATACAACGTTGCGTGATGGCGAACAAAGCCCCGGTGCGTCGATGACGCGCGATGAGAAGGTGCGCATTGCAAAGATGTTAGAGAAGATGCATGTCGATGTCATTGAGGCAGGATTTGCAATTGCCAGCCAAGGCGATTTTGAGTCAGTGCGAGCGGTTGCTGAAGCTATTAAAGATTCAACTGTCTGTAGTTTGGCGCGTGCAATTAAGGGTGATATTGAGCGTGCGGGTGAGGCAATTAAACCTGCAAACTCTGGTCGTATTCATACGTTTATCGCAACCTCTCCAATTCATATGAAATACAAGCTGCAAATGGAGCCGCCCAAAGTATTGGAGCAGGCAGTTGCGGCGATTCAATTAGCGCGTCAATTTACCGATGATGTTGAGTTTTCCCTCGAAGATGCCAGCCGTTCCGAATTTGATTTTATGTGCCGCATCATTGAATCGGTTATTAATGCCGGTGCGCGCACTATTAATTTACCGGACACGGTCGGTTACGGTGAGCCTGGCGAATATGGATTGTTATTTCGCCGTTTGATCGAGGCAATCCCCAATTCAGATAAAGCAATTTTTTCCACCCATTGTCATAACGATCTCGGTCTCGCCGTAGCAAATTCACTATCTGCGGTGATGCACGGTGCGCGACAAGTTGAGTGCACAATTAATGGATTGGGTGAGCGTGCTGGAAATGCTGCTCTGGAAGAAATTGTAATGGCAGTGAAAACACGCAAAGATTTAATGCCTGTTGAGACGCAAATTGATATTAGCCACATTGTTCCCACATCGCGCTTGGTGTCCAGTATTACCGGTTTCCCAGTGCAGCCTAATAAAGCCATTGTTGGTGCAAACGCATTTGCACACGAATCAGGTATTCATCAGGACGGCATTTTAAAACATCGTGAAACCTATGAAATTATGCGTGCAGAGGATGTGGGCTGGAACACCAATAAATTAGTGTTAGGCAAACACTCTGGTCGTGCTGCAGTCAAGGCGAGGTTCGAAGCGCTGGGTATTAGTTTTGCGGATAACGATGCACTCAATGCTGCCTTTGTAAAATTTAAAGATTTGGCCGATAAAAAACACGAAATTTTTGATGAAGACCTACAGTCACTCGTCAGTCATACCCATTCTCACACTGTGGTGGATGTATATGAGTTGGGTGAGATGGAAGTGGTGTGTAAAACTGGCCAGAGCCCTCGCGCAACTGTCGAAGTAAAGATTCATGGTAAATCTGTAACGGCTGAAGCGATTGGTTCAGGCCCGGTTGATGCGACGTTTAAAGCGATCGAAAGCTTGGTCAAGAGTGGTTCGAATTTAAAACTTTATTCAGTTAATGCGATTACCCAAGGCACTGATTCGTTGGGTGATGTAACCGTGCGCTTGGAGCACGAAGGTCAAATTGTAAATGGGGTTGGTGCTGATACGGATATTGTCACCGCATCAGCAAAAGCCTATTTGCATGCGCTTAACTTGCTCAGTGCACATGCAGCAAAAGCGCATCCGCAGCGCGACGGAATCTGAGCTGATTATGAATGAGTTGCAGCGGCAAGTTTACTTATCTGCGCTCGGCATAGAAAACTATGCCCCGCGCTGGTTATTGCCCTCTGCCCCCGCATCTGTTGCCTGTGTGATGCCGGTATTTGATATTCCTGTCGTTGATCCAGTAGTAACAATAATGCCTTCCGTAGCGACTGCGATTGATAGCCGTATAGAAAGTAATAATTCTGCCTCTGAGTTATTAACGGCGATTGTCGAGATAAAAGAACCCAAAAAAGCGCCTTTGGCTATCAATGCGGCGGCGATTCTGCAGAAGTTAGAAGAAAAAAAAGCGCCTGTTGTCCAACCTTTTTCGCTGAGTGTGTATCGGCCGCAAGCGGGTTTTTTAATTGTCGATACGCGAAATCCAGCCTTGGCATTGCCGACAGAATTACTGCTCAACAATCTTTTGCGCGCTCATTTAAAAGCGAGTCAATTTACACTGGCAGAAGAGACTTTACGCTGGCCGATGATTGAGAATCGCTTTGTATCGCGCACAGAAGATGATGCGCGCAATGAATTGCAGACCTGGCTTGCAGTAGAAAATGAATTGCGACCTATTCAGACGCTATGGTTAATGGGCGAGAACGCTGCGCGTTACTGGCTGGAATCTGGCAGTGATTGGTCAGCAGTATGTTGGACAATGCAACCTATCAAGGATTTGCCACTGCAGGCGTTGATTTTACCCAGCCTCAATCAATTGCTACAAAATCCCGCGCAAAAATCCAACTTATGGGCCTGTTTGCCTTAATCTAATCCCGCATCAATTGCTGTTTAAGTTGAAGTTAATGTCATGACTGAAGATTTTTCTCTGGTGTGCGAAACCTACACGGGCATGACACTACATTTTCGCCTAATTACCGCCGAGGATATTCCGCAGGTAATGCTATTGGAGCGCAGTGCGCATTCGCATCCGTGGCGGCAATCCAGTTTTGAAGATTGTTTGAATGGTCGGCAAAAGTGTTGGTTGGCAGAACATAAAGGCATTTTAGTGGGTTACGTGGTTGTTACTCATGGCGGTGGTGATGCAGAGTTGCTGAATATTTCTGTCGCGCCTAATTATCAGCGCAAAGGAATAGGTCAAACCTTACTATCTCATGCGGTGAATTGCGTAAAAGAAAAAGCGGACATGTTATTTCTGGAAGTGCGTAGATCTAACCGTAAGGCGATTGCACTTTATGAGCGTGAAGATTTTTTTGAGGTCGGCCAGCGCAAAAATTATTATCCAACAGCAAATGGCCACGAAGATGCCATCTTGATGGCGCGACAGCTTTTGTAGACAGATTATTTTGTTATTGTTTTACCGGCCGCTTGTGTAATTTGCGCTGCAGTGTGCGGCGATGCATACCTAGCGCTCTCGCGGTGGCTGAGATATTGCCATCATTTTCCTGCAGTATTTTTTGTATGTGTTCCCACTCTAAGCGATCAATCGAGAGCGGAGTGTAGATCGTCTCGGTAGTGGTCGATGATTTTTGTTCGCCGAAGGCCGCCAGAATTTCATCGGCATCCGCCGGTTTGCACAAATAATTTACTGCGCCCAGTTTTACCGCTTCTACGGCGGTTGAAATACTGGAGTAGCCAGTCAACATCACAATTGCCATATTGGGCTGACGTAATTTTAATTCGCGAATTAGTTGTAAGCCGGAATCATTACCCAGTTTTAAATCGATAATTGCCCTTGTAAATACAGTGTTGCTTGTTAATTGTAATGCCTGAGCTGCATTGCTGCCCGATTGTGTTGAAAAGCCGCGTCTCTGCAATACGCGCTCAAGCATGCCCGCCAGAGTAGGGTCGTCATCGATAATTAGAAAATCTGTGGTGGTCGCACTCATAGTGTATCTGGCTCAATAGATGTCCCACGCATGATGGGTAAAGTGAGTTTTGTAATGGTGCCGCGCGGTGTTCGATTGTGAAGTGATACAGTGCCACCATAGCGATTAATCGTCGCTTGCGTGAGCAGCAAACCAATACCTAGCCCTTTGGTTTTGGTGGAGATAAACGATTTTCCGAGATGAGCGGTGACTTCTTCAGCAATACCTGCACCCATATCTTTAATTATCCAGATAAGTTGTTGTTCGTCCCAATTGATCTCAATCTCGATCTCTTGCGGGCTGGCATCGGCAGCATTGTTTAACAAATTAATAATGGCCTGCGCGATAGTGGGATGAAACTGCGCGCAAATATCGGCGTTGGTGTTGTGATCAGCAAAATGAATACGGGCAATCACATCCGGGCGCATAATTTTCCAGCGTTCAATTACGCTCGTGCAGTAAATATCAATTTGTTCGCTAGGCAATTGTCCATCTTTAGTGTGTTCTGCAGTAGCGACTAATTCGCGCAAGGTGTTAGCGCACTGATTTACCTGGTTTTGTAAAAGTTTTAAGTCGTTTTGCAGCGGCTCCAATTGCTGGTATTCAGTGCGCAATTCGCTAAGCAAAAGTTTCATGGTTGATAAAGGGGTCCCCAGTTCATGGGCAGTTCCCGCCGCGAGAGTGGCAACTGCCATGACCTGCTCATCGCGTAACTGATCTTCACGCCAGCGATTTAATTGCGCTTCTTGAGCGCGCAGGTCGCGTGCCATTTTCACAATAAAATAGGTAATCAAACAGGCGCTGATAAAAAAGTTCAACCACATGCCCATCACATGCAGGTTGATAGAGTTGTCGGCTTGATGATGGTGTGGCGAGAGGATTGGCAAAGGGATGTGAAAAAATAATAACAGCGAATAACTCAACACACTCACGCCAGCAATCGCCAGGGTGTAAGTGCCACTCAAGGTTGCCGCGCAAATACAAATAGGCACCAGAAAATAAGACACAAAAGGATTGTTCGCGCCGCCACTAAAATAAAACACGGCGCTTAAGCAGCCTAAATCCACCAATAGCTGGATAAAAAATTCCAGCGGGGCGACTGGCAAGGGTTTGCGTAGGCGCATAAACGTAAGTAGATTGACGCTGGTTAAAATCACTAGCGCGGTAAGAATTTCGCTAAACGGTAGATTGACCGTGCCATCCCACAAAAAAATTACTACAGCAATGCCAAGGCAAATCAAAATTAACGTACGGATAATCACCCAATAGCCCAGATGCTGCGCGTGATCAGCCAGTGTAAAAGGAGGATTGATGATGTTTTTCTTAGGCATTAGCAACCGATACGTCAGCAGGGATTAGTATTTGATTATAGCGAACTGAGATGACGTAAACCGTTAATCAACCATATCGGCGGTGCGACACATTGTCGCGCTTGGTTATTGCTTGGGCAGGGCGCGGTGAGGGGAGTGGTGTATACTGCACGCCATTTTTTGATCATATTTTTCTGGTTACTACATCCGGCAGTGTTTATGGCAACCCCCTTACAAGCAACTCTCACCGAAGGACGGGTCTCTGAACAGCTAAAACTCCTCGCGTTGCCACTGGTTTGGGGCTTGATGGCGACCATGTCGCTCAATGCGATAGAAACTTTTTTTATCGCTCAGTTAGGGCGTGAACCACTCGCCGCGCTCAGCTTTACCTTTCCTGTGATTATGGTGCTCACCAGCTTAGGGATTGGCTTGGGGGCGGGCACTTCATCGGCGGTAGCCAGAGCAATCGGCGAGGGTGATTCGAACAAGGCGCGCCGGCTCGCTACTGATGCCATGAGCCTGACCTTTATCATTTCCGCCAGCGTCTGTTTACTGGGCTGGCTCACTCTCGAACCACTGTTTTTTGCATTGGGCGCAACGCCGGATTTAATTCCATTGATTCGCTCTTACATGTCTATTTGGTATTTCAGTGCGCCCTGTTTACTGGTGCCCATGGTGTGTTTGTCGGCGCTGCGCGCAATGGGAATGAGTCAGGTGCAAGGGTATTTAATGGGTGGCGCTGCATTGCTGAATGTGATGCTCGATCCCATCTTGATTTTTGGCCTGTTTGGCTTTCCCGCATTAGGATTACAGGGCGCGGCGCTGGCCACTCTAATTACTCGGGTATTGATGCTGGTGGTGGCGCTGTATATTTTGCACGCGCGCGTACATATGCTGGTCAATCCATTTTTGCCCTGGGAAAAGTTAAAACATTCTTGGATGACGATTGTAGAAGTCGGGCTACCCGCAATGGTTGCCAATGTAATTATTCCCTTTGCGAGCGCGATTGTGGTCGCGATGGTAGCGGCTTATGGCACAGATGCGGTGGCCGCATGGGGTATTGCTATGCGTATCGAGCCGCTGGCGTTAATTGTGTTTTATGCGCTCTCCGGTGTGGTCGGGCCTTTTTTCGGGCAAAACTTTGGCGCAGGCAAATTAGAGCGGCTATATGACGCGCTGCGAGTGCTCACGGTTTTTTGTTTGGTATTTGGTTTGTTGTTGGCATTGATTCTGGGTGTGTTTGGAGCCGAAATCGCCGGAGTGTTTGGCGGTCACGCCGAAGTAGTTGCCATCACTGCAACCTATTTAATGATTGTGCCAATCAGCTACGGCGCCTATGGTTTGGTGATGGCTGTTAATGCCGCGTTTAATGGATTAGGTCATCCTTGGCCGGCGATGATTATCTCGGCCGGACGGGTACTTTACGTGTATCTACCGCTCGCATGGTTGGGGCAGTATTGGTGGGGCATCACGGGTCTTTTCATCGCCACTGCACTGGCTAATTTTTTGCTCGGCCTCTGGGCATGGTTGTGGCTGCGCAAGCATATTCAGCAGCAGACGGCTTCTGCCGAGCCATAGCACGCTAATAATTCTCCCCCGGCGTTAGCCACTAAGTGAACGCCCGCAGGGTATAATTCCCGCACTTTTCTCTTCATCTTTTTATTCTTTGTCTTTTAACGCGATATTTTTATGATTAATTTAACTGCTGAGCTTGCCAAGCGTCGCACCTTTGCGATTATTTCCCACCCGGATGCCGGTAAAACCACCGTGACGGAAAAGTTATTGTTGTGGGGTAATGCCATTCAATTAGCCGGTTCGGTTAAGGGCAAACGCGGCCCCCATGCCAAATCAGACTGGATGACCATGGAGCAAGAGCGTGGAATCTCGGTAACTTCATCGGTGATGCAATTTCCCTACAAAGACCGCATCGTCAATTTGCTCGATACCCCCGGCCATGAAGATTTCTCGGAAGATACTTATCGCACACTCACTGCAGTGGACTCGGTATTGATGATGATCGACGGCGCCAAAGGTGTTGAAGATCGCACCATCAAATTGATGGAAGTATGCCGTCTGCGCGACACACCAATTTTAACTTTCATCAACAAAATGGATCGCGAAAGCCGCGATGCCGTTGAGTTGCTCGATGAAATTGAAAGCGTATTAAAAATCACTGCGGCACCGATTAACTGGCCCTTGGGCAGTGGCAAAGAATTTGTCGGCGTTTACAATTTTTATACTGATGTTATTCATGTTTATCAGCAGGGCATGGGGCACACCATTCCCGATGACATCCAAATTAAAGGTTTGGATAGCGATGAAGCGACAAAATTGTTGGGCTCCTATGCGCAGGATGTACGCGACCAAATTGATTTTGTGCGCGGTGCAACTAATCAATTTGATTTAGAAGAATATCTTGCCGGGCGAATGACGCCGGTATTTTTCGGTACTGCTTTGGGTAATTTTGGTGTGCGTGAGATGCTCGATGGTTTTGTCGAGTGGGCGCCAACACCGCGCGCGCGCGCTACCCATGAGCGTGTTGTTGAACCGAGTGAAGAAAAATTTAGCGGATTTGTGTTTAAAATCCAGGCCATGAAAATGAAGCACGTGCGTTTGGGCAAGGATGTAAAAATCGCCGATGCAGTGACCTTTATGGCGGGCGACCGTAGTGCGGTCGAAGAGGCAATTGCGGGGGACATTATCGGCCTGCACAATCACGGCACGATTCAAATTGGCGATACCTTTACCGAAGGTGAAGGCTTGAAGTTCACTGGTATTCCGCACTTCGCGCCAGAATTATTTCGCCGTATACGCCTGAAAGATCCACTTAAAATGAAACAGTTGCAAAAAGGTTTGCAGCAGTTGTCAGAAGAGGGATCTACGCAAGTATTTTTCCCAGTTAATAACAATGACATTGTTGTGGGGGCGGTTGGTGTGCTGCAGTTTGAGGTGGTTGCTTACCGGTTGAAAGATGAATACAAAGTTGAAGCGATTTATGAGCCGGTGAATGTGACCACCGCGCGCTGGTGCGATTGTACCGACTTCAAAAAACTGGAAGAGTTTAAACGTAAGTGTGCTGAAAATTTGGCATTGGATGGCGGCGGTCATCTCACTTACCTCGCGCCATCGCGGGTGAACTTATCGCTCACTCAAGAGCGTCACCCCGAGGTGGTCTTCCGGGCAACTCGCGAGCATTAATATTTATGCTAGTGTTTATTGGCACATTGGTAGTATTTCTAGGTGTAATAGGTGTTTTGCTTTGGGTAAAAACACCGCACTACCAAATGAGCCGGGCAGACTTGATACGGCTCCTGCAAAACATTTTGGTGGGGCAGGCAAGTGAAAACGACTGGGCGATTTTTTTATCCTCGTCCTTTCGTCACTGTCCTGAGTTAGAGCCATTTCGCGATGCTTGCGTCGCTATAGATGAAAAGGAATATCTTGGCCACACCCGCACTGGTTTTTTGTTAAGCGAGAAGGGCTTGGCACAAATTCGCTGGATTCTGGAAGAAGTCAAGGCGCTGGATTGCTAAGGTGAGTGTTAGCGAGAGTCTACTCAGCTATACTCAGCCTATTCATTATTAATCAAAACAGGTTCTGCCTTGACCGCAACTTCCGATAATAAGGATCTTATTTGGGATCTGGATGCCTTTAACCAACGCCAGCGTGCGGTGGATTTTGTTATGGGGTTTGAAAACAAACTCTGTGTTTATTCCAGCTCGGTAGATCAACTCTACACTAACTACAATATTTTTTTTCCTAAAGAAGAAGATAGAAAGTTGGTGATTTTGCCTAATCCTTATATGCCGCACGATACGTTTAACGGCATACCTTCTAATGCGGTGACACCCACAGGGATGGAAATTATCCCCGGCGTCTATCAATCTCGCCCCTGTTTGTTTTTGCGCATTCCTTTTCGCAGTGGCACTGTTAAGTATCGCGCGGTACCGCTGCAAATGGGCTTGAGTATTGTTCGTCAAAAGCTGCCACCCCATAAACCCTTTTTGCCGGTGTTGATGAAAGGGGATTTGCGTGAGTTAGATGCCTCAACCCCATGTTTACATTTGCATGCAATTCATGTGGATCGCTTAATTGAACATTCGACATTGGAGCGCAACGGGATTTATAAGGTAATCGACCAGCGCTTGCGGCAGTTGAGCTAAGCCTTGCAGTTAACTCGATATCATAAAAAAGCCACCGCATTGGGTGGCTTTTTTACACATGCGATTTTGCTCTGCGAAGAGCTGTGAACATCTATTCTGGTAATGCCCAGCGCATGGGTACAGTAAACTCGAATCTCGCACCTGCTATTTCTACCGGTAATGGAGGGAACGGCGCTGAGCGTTGAATTGCATCAAGGGCTTCTTTGTTTAGCATGTCAAACTTACTGCTCTCCAAAAGATTGGAGCTAAGCACGTTGCCTTGACGATCGATCACAATTGCAACCCGCAAGCTTCCTGCTTGCCCTCGATCCAATGCTCGCTGTGGGTATCTGGTTTTGCTACGAATTTTTTTGATGGCATCTGAAACATAAAATTGACGAGCTAATAATGTTTGTGCGGTTAATGCGGGGCCTTCCTCTTCATCTTCTTCCGCTAGGGTTGCAGCAACTGGTTTCGCGGCGGCACTGCTGGTTGCTGCCACAGTTGCAACAGATGAGGCTTTTTCTGCTTGAGTGGTTGGAATAGGGATGTTCAATGTTGGTTTTTCAATAGTCGGTACATCAAACTTGGGTACTTCGGGCTTTGCTACTACAGCAGTTTCTGTTTTCGCTTTTGCTGAAGACTTAGCTGAAGAGGCCTCTGCAGTTTTTACTTCAACTTGAGTGCCGGTCCAGGCTTTAATTTCTGCCGTACGTGCTGCAGTTGTCGATATAGCACTGTAACGGCCGCGTAAACCTGCATCCACATCACCGACTTTGAGCAAGCTGTCGCGATAATCAGAAGACAGAGGAATCTTTCCTATCCAGGTCGATAAAAGCATGGAAAAAAATTCGTTGTCGCCAATATTGCCAAGCAGAACACCGTTGACGGCGACATCCACGCCTTTGCCTGGGTTGTTAATAAAGCTAATGAAATCATTTTTTTGGAAGCGGCCTTTAAATAAGCCATCAAACTTCACCATGTTGTCAGCCTGAGCAGTGAGTACATCTACCTTGCTGTTCACTGCCATACCTTCGATCCACATGCGGCTAAAGCGGCGGGTGGTCAATCCATCTGGAGCAACAATTTTTAACTCCATGCGCATAGGTTGGGCACTGTTCATTAGTGTCTCTGCATCATTACTGAGTGATTCAGAATAGAGTGCGCCAATAAATACTTCTTGGCCCAACTCCTGATGCACGCCAATACCATTGAGCATGGGCTCGGCACGGGCGATCTGGCATAACATAAGTAATACGATACTGGCGAGAACTCGGAATAGATGGTTGAAGCGCATAGTCTTGCTACTCTCTATACTTTTAGGGACTTTGTGGTTTTAGTTTAGTTTATTGTCCAGTCTTTAGGCTGAATGTTGATGGTACAACCCAGATATCATATAGAAAAAAAGCATTGGAGCGTACATCAGTGATAATTTGACTTATAGTTGTTATATGAATTTTCAGTAGTATCATACCTGCAGGAGTTTTTGAGACGGGAAAACTCATGCCAGCCTGTTTGCCTCAGGGGCATTAATAAAAACATATATTACGAGTAGATGATGGAAACGAAACCTCTGCATAAGGTACCTAGAGAGACGTTAGAACACTTATTGTCGGGTATCCCATTCTTTAAATCTGTTAGGCAGCAGGATTTGAAGCAATTTGATTTATTGCTGCAAGCTTCGCGTATTGTTTCTTTTGTTCCAGGAGAAGTTGTTCTGCAAAAAGGCGATACGGGTAATTGGCTCTATTTTTTACTCAAAGGAAAATTAGCGGTTTATGTGGATCAGGCATTACAAGGTGACTTGATAAACTATGTGACACCGGGAGAAGTGTTTGGCGATTTGGCGCAACTGATGGGGCAAGCGCGGACGGCAACGGTAATTGCTGACCCGGCCGCGAAAGAGTCGATGGTGCTAGCGTTGGATTTCAATGTGTTTGGACCATTAAACTCTGTGTCCCCAATATCTCGGCCAACCAAGCTCACTTACTATCGTAATACCGCGCACAATCTACGCTGGAAGCTAGAAGTTTATCGATCCCAGCATTTACAGCATGAGTTGGCCAATAAGCATCGACAAATAAAGTTATATATTGGCCCCAAGGACACATTGGAAGAGTTGGTGTCGCTACATGAACAATCCCAAGCCTTGGCATCGCTGCTGCTGGAATGGAATAAAGAGTTCGGTGTGTTATCGGCAGAAACCTTAAATCAAAACCGACACATAACAGAGTCTGAGCACTAGATTAGCAACTGCTCCTCGCTCTTACGGCAATCCTGTCATCTGCTGCTACACTGCTCAAATAACAACTTAATAATTGGCGTAGTTGCAGCGATGAAATTTGAAGAACTCAAACTCACCTATGGTTACCCATTGCAATTGCAAACTGCTGCTGTGGCAGGGCAGATCGAGCGCTTTTCTTGCCGTTTGATTGGATGTTTACCTGGGCGAAGCGTCTTACTCTCAGTGCCTAAACAGGCCGGAAAACTAATTAAGTTCCGGGCGGGGCAGAAATTAGTTGTACGCTTTATGATTGATAATGGTATTGGCGTTTTTGCTGGTGCTGTTGAAAGTCAAACCCAAGACCCATACCCAATTTTACATCTTAGTTACCCTGACGCCGTAACCTTCAAGGGTATTCGTGGTGCGACACGTGTTGCCGTGCGCGAAAAAATTGACGTTACCAATATTAGTAGAGAGGGAAAAACAAAAGTATCTGGTTTCCTATCTGATATGAGTATCAGTGGCACCAGAATAGAATTGGGTGACGATATTGCTGAAATCGGCGATACACTTGAGTTGAAAGCGCAGGTGAGCATTCGCGACGTAAGGCAAGAGCTAACCTTAATTGGCGTGATTCGGTCTCGTGTTGATCCGACGGATAATCTTGCAGATGGAGCGTTGGTTAGTTATGGCTTGGAGTTCGTGAGCCAGTCAAATGAGCAGCGCCTGATAATGTATGCATATGTATTTAATCAAATGGTGTTGCAGGAGAATTCAGTTCCATAGCTTTTCTTTGTGTAGCACTAACAATAAAAAAGGCACCCGAAGGTGCCTTTTTTATTGGTGCTTGGAATTAAGCGGCAGCTACAGGAGCAGCAGCTTTTGGCTTGCGGCCACGTTTAGCTGGTGCGGTACCAGCTGGCTTTTTAGCGGCTACTTTTTTTACAGCAACTTTCTTAGCAGCTGGCTTTTTGGCTGCTGCTTTCTTAGCAACTGGCTTTTTAGCAGCTACTTTTTTTACAGCAACTTTCTTAGCGGTTGGCTTTTTTGCGGCAACTTTAGCTTTAGCTGCAGTTTTCTTGGCGGCAGCTTTTGCTTTAATTGCAGCTTTTTTGGCAGCGATTTTAGCTTTGGCAGCAGCTTTCTTAGCGGCAGCTTTGGTTTTTAAAGCAGCTTTCTTAGCGGCAGCTTTAGCTTTAACAGCTTGTTTCTTAGCAGCTAATTTAGCTTTGGCAGCAGCTTTCTTAGCTGCTAACTTGGCTTTAGCAGCCGCTTTCTTCTCAGCTACTTTGCTTTTTGCAGCAGCTTTCTTAGCTGATGCTTTCGCGCGTTTAGCAACAGCAGCTTCTGCTTTTGCAACTGCTTTGTCATGAGCCGCAGCAAGTTTGGCAGCAGCTTTAGCAGCAGCAGCTTCTTTCTTGGCAGTAACAACTTTTGCTTTAGCAGCAGCAGCTTCTTTCTTAGCAGAAGCAACAACTGCCTTGGCAGCAGCAACTTGTTTCGCAGCGGCTGGGGTTTTTTTCTTGGCAGCGGCAGCCAATTTACTTTGCGCAGCTTTCAATGCAGCAGTTGCTTTTGCCGCATCTTTTACCAAACCTGCAACAGCTTTACCGGCATCAGCCGCTTGAGCTGCGCGAGCTTTTGTCAGTTGCGCTTTCAGTTGAGCCAATTGCTGTTCTAAACTTGCAACAGTATTAACAGCGGTTTGTTTACGTGCAGCCATGGTGTGCTTCCTTTATAGTTTTCGAAAAGTCGATAAATGGATTAAAAAGTCCAACATGTATAAGTTAAAACTTTATTAAAAAAATTCAAGTTTTTTGCGTTAAATAGTCAATAAAAATGTGCTTTTTTGATGAATTTAAGTGAAAAAATGTCTTTTCCTGAAAATTCGGGAAAGTTTTTATGGTTGTTTCGTTCTGTATTAGAAAATTTTAGTCATACAACCTCGGTTCTTTTTTGTTGTTGCAAAGGGCAACATTTATTTTCGTGCGATATTTTTAAAGCTTTTTCAGGTTGTGTTGAGGTTCTAAATGGCTATTGTATTTTTTGTTTGGAATGCGGTTCAGGCATGTTATTGCTAAGTGAGATAGGTCCGTAACTTAATGTAAACCCATTGAGTAAATATTAATTCGACCGTTATCGGAAATGGTTTAGGTGCGTGTTTCAGGTGGTGGGATGTTGTTTATGCATAATTTCAGATTGCATTGTCAGATAGCTTTGTATTTTTGCCGTTCGAGCCATGCATAAGTTGATTTATCTTGCATTGAGATAACGAAAATCGTCTTTAGGGCAATTCCACATGAATTGCTATAAGAGCAGAGGTATTTGTAGCGAATGTTGGCTGGTTTTTTGGTGGATATGTTTTGTTGTGCAAATGGTTTGCTGTCAACGGGAGTGTTAGGGGGGCATCGCTTCGGCGTTAAGTTTGGCTTAGTGTTGGCTGCTTAACTCAAACTATATTTATTTGACGTGATGGCCGCGATGCTAAATGCTCATGCAATCGGGCATTGTGAGGATGAGAGCTTTGCGGTAAATGAGGTTAGGTGAATGAACTTTTATTGCAGCAAGGTCAGACGTTATGTTGTTCAATGAAATTGCAACAGGTGTGGCGTTGTTAAGGTGAAGAGAAATTCGATCTGGCAGTGCGCTCGTGTTGCGATAGGAACCGTTGCGTACTTGATTGGCTCCAGTGTTTCTAATTTTGATGTTTCGGCTCAATATTGTTTCGCGAGGGAGCTTGTGTGGTGCAATGCTTTTTACCAAGTGAATGCACCAAATTATTTTTTGGTGCGCTGGGTAACAGTTTTAGGTCTGATGCCTGTGTGTGGGAAAAACTTTGCTGCGCCATGAGCCCTTTGCCTCTGACATGGGGATTAATATTGGCGGCTTATTGGCTGTAGACTAGATCTGTTTAGGGATGCTAACTAAAGTAATGAGCTGGGCGCCTTCTCTTTGCGCCCCTCGTGTAGGGGTGACTGGTTTTTGACGTTTGGGCTTGTTTTGAAGGGATGCTCATTGCTTGGTCAATAAGTAAGCTTGCCGGTTGGGAGGCCTGAATATTTCGCGTAAATTCGTTATGCTGGCCGGATAAAGGGTTGGTTTTTGCTTCGGCAAAACTGCTAGAATTGATGTTTTACCCCCTAGACTTACTATAACGTTCTATATAACACGAGGAGTTCCCACAGTGAGCCGCAGAAAAAAGAACCGTGCTGGCGATGATACTAATGAGATTGACCTGACGCCCATGCTCGATGTGGTGTTCATCATGCTGATCTTCTTTATTGTGACCGCTTCCTTTGTGAAAGAGTCAGGCATCAATCCTAACGTTCCTGAGCCAAACAATAATCCTCCGCCGGATGATGCTGAGCCGAACATTCTGGTACGTATTTCTGCGGACGACCAAATTTGGTTGTTGGAGAAAGAGGGTGAGCGTCGCGTTGACGCACGCGCAGTGCGCTCCAACATCGAGCGCTTACGTGCTGAACTGCCCAAGGCTGCGGTGATTATTCAGGCAAGTGGTGCGGCTAATACAGGCGTTTATGTGACGGTTGCCGATGCTGCCCGTGCTGCCAATGCACCAAGCGTGGTGCTGGTGCCTATGAAAGATTGATGGTCGATTCTGCGCCATAAAAAAACCGCCTGGCGACAGGCGGTTTTTTTATGCTCGTCAATTGGTCGTTGTGTAACTAAAGTTCGTATTCGTGGCGTATGTATTTCTTGGGGAGGGTGCTAAAACGGGTGCGTTCAGCACTGAAGTGATCGTGCAGCTTGTTTTGCATCAGTTGCACAAAGTCGGGTTGCTTCAGGCGGATTAGATGGCGATGGTCACCTGCTTCGATATAAATTTCTTCCACGCCCAGCAGCTCCTCGTCCCAAATTACGTCAAGGCCATAGGCCTCACCTAATGCGGGAATTGCCCCTTCTGCGCAGTCTTTAAATATTTCAATCAACTCCTCTTCATCAACTAGCTCCATGTGACGATCAAAAATTTGGTTCAGCGTGTGGCGGAGGATCTTATTGCGCGTTGGCAATATACAAAGTGTGTAATGGAAATCTTCATCGCGTAGCAGTACGCCTTTGGCAAGGCAATGATCATCGATTCGGGCAACACGTGCAGTGTTGTATGACCCTTCACAATAATCGTGTTCCAGCAGCGTGAAGTTGATTTGTTTTGCTTTTAAATATTTTTCTACAGTAGCAGCAACACCCATACTTATATCTCCTGTGGCGAAACGCGCAGAGAAAAGGGTTGAACACTATTTCTTACAGTCATAACCAATAGTTAATACGCATCGGATCCATAAATAGTTAAACAAATGAATTGATAGCGCCATTAGTAATTAACTGCTGGTTAATTGGAGTATAGAAAGGATTGAAAAAAATGCGCCAAGTGTTTTGGAATTAATCGCGATTTGTTAGAACTGATTGTTGTGAGGCCGGGGTGCTGAAGTAAAGCTGAACTGCTGTGACTTGCAGGGCAATAATATATAAGCAATAAAGCAAAAAGCCGCTGTATAAGCGGCTTTTTGTTATTTGGCGATTAGCTGTGGGCAATTAGCTGATGCTGGCTAGTTGCTGTTTTACTGATGCCAATTTTACGCAGGTTACGAATACTTCCATTGCGCCAACAACTTCAGGTACTGTGGGTACTGAAGGTGCGATACGAATATTGCGATCTTCAGGGTCTTTGCCGTAGGGATAGGTTGCACCTGCAGGTGTTAATTTCACGCCTGCTTCTGCTGCGAGGCGAACTGTTTCTTTTGCGCAATTTTTGCGTGTATCAAAAGAAACAAAATAACCGCCAACGGGTTTTTCCCATGCACCTAAATCAGTGCCATCGAATGCTTTGCTTAATGCTGTGAGTACTGCATCAAAACGTGGATTCAACAATGCGGCGTGTTTACCCATATGTGCCATCAATGCTTCTTTGTTTGGCAGCAAGCGAGTGTGGCGGATTTGATTTACTTTGTCCGGGCCAATAGTGCAGCTGTTCAAAAACTTTTTGAAACCGGCAAGGTTGGCGGCGCTAGCAGCAACAAAAGCAACACCTGAACCGGCGTGAGTGATTTTTGAGGTTGATGCAAATTGCACAACTGAATCTTCAGTGCCGTTGCGACGAGTTGCTTCGAGGATGCTTGCAAGCTGCGGTGCATTGGCGGTCAGGTCGTGAACTGAGTAGGCGTTGTCCCAGAAGACACGGAAGTTAGCACTGGCGATTTGGCCGAGTTTGGCGATGCGCTCAACAGTCTCATCGCTATACACCACACCGGTAGGGTTGGAGTATTTGGGTACACACCACATGCCTTTAATGGACTTGTCGGCTTTGAGCAATGCTTCAACCGCATCCATATCCGGGCCGGTAGAGGTCATGGGCACATTGATCATCTTGATGCCGAGTTGCTCGCACACGGTGTAGTGGCGGTCATAACCGGGAACCGGGCAGATAAACTTTACTTCGCCTTCGTTTTTCCAGGCGCTTGCAGCATCCTTCAAGCCGAATTGATAAGCGGTCAGCATCATTTGGAACATCAGGGTCAAACTGGAGCTGCCACCTACCAATACGTTGGCTGGCTCAACACCCATGATGTTAGCGCCCAATTGTTTGGCTTCGGGCAAGCCGTCGAGGCCGCCGTAGTTGCGGGTGTCGGTGCCGTCAGCAGCGATGTAGTTGCCCTTCAACAAACCATCCAGCTCATCTGACAGATTCAATTGCTCTGCCGAGGGCTTACCGCGGGTTAAATCCAGGTTGAGTTTTTTGGCGAGGATAGCCTGATATTGTTCAGTCAGTTGGCTTTCCCATTCGCGCAATTGCGCTACAGCTGCGTTGTCCAGTTTGGTTGGCGAAGTTCTTTAGGGGTGCAAATTAAGTATTGCGAATTAAGTGCGGCGCATTATAACCGGTCAGCCCCCCATTGTTGTAGAGCGTTTGCTTGCAAATACACACTTACTGATTCATTCGGGGAATGAGTGGCGGTATGGGGCAGTCGAGGCTATCGGCGATTGCGCGAAACACCTCTGCCTCGATAGTTGATACCTTGCCATCATGCAAAATACATTGGCTCATGGCTTTCAATAATTGTGGTTTTTGCAGCGGTTTGATGCGGTTCAGCTGTTCTAGTGCGGTATCGGCAAGTGGCAGTTTAATCTGGTTGCGCGGTAAAAGTTCAAGCTCGGGAAAGTTCAAGATAGCAGCAGCTTGGGAAAATGCTGCCTTGGCTTCTGCCTCACTTGCTGCACCCGCGAAGGCGAGCAGTGAGAGCAATAATTGACATTCATTTTGCAGGTCGCGCAAATTGTGTTTGCGAATTTGTTGGGTGTGCGAGCGGGTGTTGTGCAGCACTATGCGATAAATCGCCCATTCCATCAGGCTGACTTTATTGTCGGCGCGAATTAATAAGTGCACACAATTCATAAACGTATTTTGCTGATCTGCCGACAACTGTTTTAGTGCACTTAAACACAATTCAATTAAGGGCAGGCGCAGGCTTGCATCCACATCGGCAGTGCTGGTGACTATATGTGTTAAGCCATTTACATCGGCTGGCGATAAATGTTCGCTCAGCAATGTGAGTTGCTGCTGGCGCAATTCGCTGTGGCGATCCAGCAGTAATCCAAAAATGATTCCGCGTGCGCTGAAGGGTTCTTGGGTTGCAGCTTTTAAATATGGCGGTATTTCGGCGATGCGCTCGCGTGCATATTCAATTTGGGGTTGGCTGGGTTGTGCAATCTGATTCAGGGTTGCATCTACATCAATGGCTGCGTCGTTAGATGCTTTATCGGCTGTAGCTTCTCCAGAGCTAAAACCCAGTGCGCCGGATTCGCTAAATGAAGTCTTGCTTCTTATATTACTCACCTGTGTAAATTCGCCATCCCAGTTCGGGATAATACGTTTAATGCGATCTTCAAGTGGCGGATGTGTCGCCATTAAATTGAAAAACGATTTTACCCCCTGCCCAAAATACATATGGCTGAATTCAGCGGCATGTTCATTCTGTAATTGTGAGCCGCTGCTGCTGCCTCCGATTTTTTTCAGCGCGCCCGCTATGCCATCGGGGTTGCGAGTAAATTGCACGGCAGAGGCATCGGCGAGAAATTCACGCTGGCGGCTCACGGCAGCTTTAATCAAGTTGCCAAAAAATATCCCGCTGTAACCAATCACCAATAAACCCAAACCGAGCGCCAAAAGCGCGGCGGGGGAGTTATCTTTACTGGGGCGACGAATGCTGCGATTGCTCGCACTGCGCATTAAAAACTCGCCGATCAAACCGACTACTAAAATGCCGTGTAAGAGGGCAATCAATCGCATATTGATGCGCATGTCACCGTGATAGATATGGCTAAACTCATGGGCAATGACACCCTGTAACTCATCGCGACTTAATGCATGGATGCAGCCGCGAGTAATACCTATGACGGCATCCTGGGGGTGATAGCCTGCGGCAAATGCGTTAATTGCATCGTCCTCAATCAGAAAAACCGGCGGGACCGCCGCGCCAGAAGCAATTGCCATTTCTTCAACCACGTTCAGTATTTTGCGCTCGTCGGCATCTTGAGTACTACCTGATAAAAGATGACCGCCCAAGGCTTCGGCGATTGCTTGGCCGCCAGCGCGCAGTTGGAAAAAGCGAAATAAACTGCCGATAAACACCACGCTGCTAACACTCAGCGCAATCCAGAGAAAGGTTTCAAAACTGAGTGCGTGAATAATTCCCTGCCACACGCCCGGTGTTGTTCCATTGGCATTGATGGAGTTTTGTTCCTGACCAAAATAAACAAAGGCCGCAAACAATAAAGTCGTAATGGCGATGAGGGTAAACACAGCCAAGATTAGCAGCAAAATCAGGTGATGGGTTTTGCGTCTGGCGCGATCCTGATGTTCGAAAAAATTCATGCGCTCAACCTATCAATGAAAAGTGAGAAAAGACTTTATATAAAGAAGGAAGACTTGGCGGGAGGTGTTGGTATTATAGGTTTGGTATTAAAAGTCTTCCTTCTATATATAGAAGGAAGACTTTTATCGTACACAGTTAAAATTGAACTTTGGGAGCCGCTTGGATCTCGGCGCTGTCGGCAAATACCAAAAGGCTTGCATCTTCACTGTGGCCAAAACTTTTCGCGAACACCACTGGCGGGAAACTTTGTTTGTAAGTGTTATAACTGGTGACTGCATCGTTAAACGCTTGGCGTGCGAAGGCGATTTTATTTTCTGTGCTGGTAAGTTCTTCGGATACCTGCATCATATTTTGTGAGGCTTTTAAATCCGGGTAGGCTTCCATCACCACATTTAATCGCCCCATAGCACTGGTCAGCAAACTCTCCGCACCGGCGAGATCGCTCATCGCAACTGCGCTACCTGGGTTGGCTGCTGCTGCTTGCAAACCATTCATTGCTTGATTGCGCGCGCTGATTACCGCTTCAAGTGTCTCGCGCTCGTGTTTGATATAGCCTTTTGCGGTTTCGATCAGGTTGGGAATTAAGTCATAGCGGCGTTTTAACTGTACTTCGATTTGCGAAAACGCGTTTTCAAAGCGGTTTTTTAAGGCAACCAATTGGTTGTAAACCCCAATCACGTAGAACACCAATACAGCAATAATCACGATAAAAATGATGGTAGAGATCATGGATGTTTCCTTTGAGTTGGGGGGAAATAAAAAACGCTTGCGTGCAGGATACTAGCAGGATGTGAAAATAATGCCAGAGGTTAGAGATAGCGGTCTGGCGCTAGTTAGGCTGGCGGCGTGATGCTGTGGGTCTGAAACGCAAATCAATCGACGTATTCAAACACTTTGACGACTTGTTTTACCCCAGCGGTATTTTGCACGACTTTGGTAATGCGATCTGCTTCATAACGCGACACTAAACCCATTAAAAATACCGTCTGCGCTTCGGTAGTAATCAAAATGCGGCGGCTTTGAATACTGCTGACGACTAATTTGGTTTTTATTTTGGTGGTAATCCAACTGTCTTTGCTGCGCGCTTTAAGGTAAGCGGCAGGACCAACAGTGAGTTCGTTATGCACTTGTCGCACGGAGTTTATTTTACCCACAGTTTCACCTGCGAGCATACGCAGTTGTTCAGTGGGGGCTTGGCCGGTTAATAAAATGATGCCATTAAAGCTGTCTATATTGATGTGTGCATCTTCAAGCTGCTGGCTCGCTTTATTCAAATTAACCCGCGCAATTGTTTCCAGTTGCTCATCATTAATTTTAGTGCCGAGGGTGCGTTTGTTGGTGCTAATTTGAATTGGTTCGCT
>CAXAVL010000060.1:0-20652 GCA_963971905.1 uncultured Cellvibrio sp. | reverse complement strand
TTTAGTGAAGGATCGGCGTCAACAGATAGTCGTGGTGGATAAATTGCACCAGCTAGATCTGGCAGAGGGGTTTGGCGAGGTGTATATGCCCAACCGGCTAGCACAAAAATATCCGGAGCAGGCTCGCTCACTCATTTGGCAGTTTTTATTTCCCTCCAGTTTCCGCGCTCAAGATCCTCGCTCAGGTGTAACGCGTCGCCATCATTTATATGACGGAACTTTGCAGCGCAGAATCAAAGATGCTTTAAAGGCTGCGAAGATTTTCAAACAAGCCTCTTGCCATACCTTTCGCCATAGTTTTGCCACGCAACTATTGTCTGCTGGGTATGATATTCGTACAGTGCAGGAGTTGCTGGGGCATAGTGATGTAAAGACCACCGAAATTTATACTCACGTTTTAAACAAAGGTGGGTTGGGCGTGCGCAGTCCTCTGGATCTTTGTTGATTAATTGAGCAGCTAAGTGATTCCTATGTTTCTAGGTGTTCGAGGGGCTTTGTGATTTGTTATGCTGGCCGCCCGACATCTTAGTTAGCTGCCCGCTTATGCGCATTCTCTATAGTCTTATTTTTTATCTTATTTTACCTGTTATTTTACTCCGGTTATTGTGGCGTTCATTAGCCGCTCCTGCCTACGCTAAGCGCTGGGCGGAGCGATTTGGCTACTTTCCTGCATTAACTACCCATAAAAAAGTCGTCTGGCTGCACACCGTATCAGTAGGGGAGTTTTTAGCTGCACTACCTTTGATTCGCCGCTTGCAGACTGATAAAGACCTGCAATTAGTGATTACTACGACTACACCAACGGGCTCTGAGCGCGTGCGTGCAACCTTGGGGGATTCTGTCTTTCATGTATATGCTCCCTATGATTTGCCCGATGTGCTGATGCGATTTTTACATCGCATCAAACCGTCTGTTTATTTAGTGATGGAAACCGAGCTTTGGCCTAACACATTGGCTGCCTGCGCCAAGCGCAATATATCAGCAATATTGGTTAATGGTCGCTTGTCGGAGAAATCTGCGCGTGGTTATGCGCGCTTTGGTGCACTGACTAAACCTATGTTGCAGAACTTATCTTGCGCTGCAATACAAAACGCAACTGATGCAAACCGTTTCATTGCTTTGGGGTTGTCTGTGCAAAACGTGCGAGTGACTGGCAATATTAAATTTGATTTGAATTTAAGTGATGATCTGCGTGAGCAGGCCATGATGTTAAAGCGTCAGTTGTCCAATGAAGGTCAACGGCTGGTTGTGATTGCAGCTAGCACTCATCAGGGTGAGGATGACATTATTCTCGATGCCTTTGCGCGAGTTCGTGCGAGCTCACCTGAATTAGCGCGTGCAGTGCTCGTACTGGTTCCTCGTCATCCTGAGCGATTTGAGCGAGTGAGGCAGTTATGTGTTGCGCGCGGTTTTAACACTGCTCGGCGCAGTGAGCTTAGTTGGAATGACGAAAACGATATTTTGCTCGGCAATACTATGGGCGAGTTGCTGTTGTTGTTTGGTGCCAGCAATGTTGCATTTGTTGGCGGTAGCCTTGTGCCCAATGGGGGGCACAATTTTATCGAGCCAGCCGCTTGGGGTTTGCCGCTGATAAGTGGAGAGTCTTTATTTAATTTCGCTGAAGTGTCTGCCTTGTTAATAAAGGCGGGTGCATTGGATGTGGTGCACAATACCGAAGAACTGACTGCTTGTTTGCATCGCTTATTGCTTGACGCCGACGAACGCGCCCGTAAAGGTGAACATGCGTTGCGTGTGGCGATAGAAAATCGCGGCGCATTGGATAGAGCCTTGGCAATCATCAGCACCTATATAAAATAAGCATATTATGTTTTCCATTAAAAAACGCCGGAAAATTCCGGCGTTTTTTTATCCAGTAATTAATTACTAACCGCCATTAGTAGTTGGTAATTCCCGAACTGGTACAGCTTGCCCACTTACCAATACAAATGCTGCCTGCATTTTTCAGCCGGCTATTGGTAATTTTAGCGGTGCTAGTAGAACTGTCAGTACGGAAAATACCTTCACCCATATTGGAGATCTGGCATCTATCGACAGTCACCGCAATTTTGAACGTGGTGCCGCCATTCTGCCGCAGGAATTTACCCATGTTGTCGACCACGCAATTAGAAACATTGAGTGTAGATGCCGCGTTCACTTGAATAAATTTATCTGAACCTGCAAAACCGGAAATGTTTTTTACATTCACTGTACCGGAAGATTTAATAGTCATTGCATCTTCACCCACATTGGTCCAACGAATATTGTCGAGCGTGCCGCCATTGTAAACGTGAATACCATCGGCTGAGTTATTGCCGAGGATTACATTTTTTAAAGTTGCACCATTTTCTACTCTGAACACAGGTTTCTGCGATTCGCTTTGGCTGCCATCACCTAGTGCGCTGGTGGCGTTGAATACTTTACAACCGCCATCATAAACACCGCTGGTGACTTTAATGGTTGAGCTGACGCTCACTGAACCATTAGCCGTACAGGTTGCTCCTGTAATTGAACCGCTTCCACCGCCACTTCCACCGCCGCTGCTGCTAGTGCTGCTGGAGGATGATGATGTAGTGCCACCAGAGCCTGATGCTGGGATGGAGCACTCTTTTACCGACTTGGATGGGATGGGATCTGAGCCAAAAGTTGCTACAGAGCAGGAAAAACTGCCGCTAAGAATTTTATAGACAAATTTTCCTGATGCACCAAATGCAACATTAGTGGAGCTGCTAACTGAACAGGTTTGCCCGGTTTTACAAATGGTGACGTAGCCGTCAGGGCGGTTGGAGGCAGAAAATGCGCTGGCAGCGCAACCGAGTAGAGCAGTTGCAATAAAGATTTTTTTTAGCATGATTTCAATCTCGTCAGTTATTGGGATAAATGAACGGATTGACCGAATAATGACGTCTGCTAAATTCAGGGGAGTTACAGCTTTCCAGAGAAATAAGGGCAGACTATTTATTGTTATGTGCGCTCTTGATACAGCGAAAAGCGAGAGGACTATACAACTCTATCGCAAATAGTAAAATTCATTGACGCGACAAAAATTGTTTTTGTGAGTGAATTGGTTAATTTGTTATGAACTAGTGCGCTTGGAGCGAAAGAGTAATTCATTAATAAAAAAATGCCGGAGTATTAGTCCGGCATTTTGTCATTAACAGTGTCAATATTATTGCGATTAGTTTTCGTATTGACTACGGCTTACCAGAGAGTCGTCCAGCAGCCACTTATCAATTTCTTGTACATCGGCTGGCGTTAGCATGCCTGCTACTTCGCGCAATTTAATGGTGTCTATCACATAGTTATAAAGCACATCTGAGTAGTTGCGGCGCGCCTGATACAAATTGCGCTGTGCTAACAAGACTTCTACCAGATTGCGTGTGCCGACCTCATAACCTGACTGTGTAGCTTCCAGCGCTGACTGGTTAGACACAATCGCCTGTTTCCGCGCCTGTACGCTGGCCACATCGGTTTCAACGGTCAGGTGTAGTGCACGAGTGCTTTGAATAACATTGCGCTGAGTGCTGTTGTAAAGCTCCTGCGCTTGAGTGTACTGCGCATACGCTTGACGGCTGCGGCCAGATGTTGCTCCACCACTGTAAATGGGAATGTCTAGACGTAAATTGATGGAGCTGCCATCGGTAGTGCTATCAAAGGTTTCGCCGCGGCTAGTGCCATCGCTATCGTAGTCCGAGTAACCGAGGTTGGCGCCAAGCGTGGGTAAATGATTGGATTTATTCGCTTTGGCATTCTGCAAGGCTGCATCTGCTTGCAGTCTCGATGCTTTCAGGTTGTAGTTGTTCTTGAGTGAGAATTCGACCCATTCCGCGCGGTTTGCAGGAGAGGGGTTAACAACCGGAAATTTGACGGAGAGCGGGGCAACCTTATCTTCTGGTTTGCCTGTCAGCACTTCCAGAGCTTCATAGCTGATGCCTAGGTTACCGCGCGCTTCCAATGTTGCCGCTCTGGCGCTGTCGAAGGCCGCTTGCGCTTCATGTACTTCTGTAATTGCGGTCAAGCCTACTTCAAAGCGTTGCTTGGTTTGCTCTAGTTGTTTTGCCAAGGCTTTTTCTTCGGCAACAGTGGCTTCCAGTGTGTCTATGCTGCGCAGCACATTAAAGTAAGCCTCTGCGGTGCGCACAATCAAACTTTGCTGATCCGCGCCAAATTGTGCTTCTGCTTGCTCACTTAATTTAATGCCTTGTTGATAGCCATACCAAGCGGACATATTAAAGAGGGGTTGCGATAAAGAGAGATCCCAACCAGTCGAGTCGCTATCAGTCTTCAGGGTGACATTGGTTAGGTTGTTGGTTAAATCTTCATCGCTATTTGAGAATTGCGCTCTAGCGTTAATTTGTGGGAGTAAGCCGGAGCGGCCAATCGTTTTATTTGCCAGGCCCGCGTCATATTTTGCTTTGTCGGCCTTTAATTGGGCGTCGTTTTGAACCGCGAGCTCGTACACATCCAGCAGGCTATTGGCGCTGGCGGTAAATGGAACAAGAGCCATCAGGCTGACGAGCAGATAAGGCTTGGTCTTTTTCATAGAGGTTTCCAAAGTCCAGAGTTGAGAATTCCAGTTCGACACAGAAGCAGATTAGGCGTATTGCCTTGATCAGTCTGGGTATAAGTACTAACAGGGCAAGTTGCGGGGGAGTTTAGCCGCTTGTCGCCTTGGGGTCGAGAAATGAACGAGAGTTCAGTGGTTAAAAAGGGTAAAACGCGTGGCACTTGCCGTGAAGTTACAAATGTAAGCTCAGCCATGGATTTACCTTTCTATACTCCCGAATAATTCCTGCATTCGCGGTGAAATACCCTGTTAATGCAAACCATTAGACGCAGGAGTGCAGCATACAGATTCATTGTGCAGAAAATTGTCAGTGAGTGTAGCGGCTTTTACTTTTGGTCAATTTACATTTATGGAGCGGTTATTGCGTTAGTTTTGATCTTATCTGGGCGGATGGATACAAGTTGTTGGTTTTCTCGTCTTTTCTGGCAGTGTTTGATTGCTTCATTGCAGTGCAACTTTTATCATGCGCGCCCAATTTGAGCATCGGCGAATTTGAGTTTACTCATTTGCCCTCTGCCACATCGGCACGCCGGTCGCGCTGCCATTCAGATGTGTCCAGTCAGTTGTCTCCCACACGATTTCTTCAATCTATATATAAAGGTCTTATATGCCTATGTCATTGGAAGTTGTTCTGATCATATTTGCAGTGCTTGCACTGCTTGGGGTGGTCTTCGAGGAGGTAATTCATATCAATAAAGCCAAAACCACGCTGTTTTTTGGCAGCTTGTCATGGCTAGTGTTATTTATGTTTTCCGGTGGTAGTGAGCAGCAAGAAATCATGCTGGAAAAGCTCAATCACAATCTATTGGAAATCGCCACCCTCTGGCTGTTCTTGATGGCGACTATGACCTTTGTGGCTTATCTCAACGCTAAGGGGATAGTGCAATCGGTGGTGCAACGTCTTTGCCCCGCTCGGATGAGTACCCGTAGTTTAATGATTCTGGTAGCGCTGTTTGCCATGATGCTATCAATGATTTGTGACAACGTTACAGCGACATTGGTAACCCTGGGATTGGTGCATGCTTTTGAAGTCGACCAGAAAACCCGTATCAAATTGGCCGTATTGGTGGTGTTTGCGGTGAACTCGGGTGGTGTAGCCTTGATTACAGGTGATGTAACCACGCTGATGATTTTCCTCTCGGGTCATGTGACCATGCCGCAATTGCTGTTGCTGTGGGTTCCGGCAATTGCTGGGGTGATGGTATTGGCTGCCTTGATGTTTCCCGGTGTGTCTGGTCAAGTCACCACGGAAAAAGATCCGCGTACCTTTACCGGTATGGATTGGGCGATAGTAGGTACTTTCTTCAGTACGATCTTGTGCACCATGTTATTCAATTTCTTCTTCCATGTTCCTCCGGTACTGACCTTTCTGGTTGGTTTGTCGGTGATGTTTTTTATCGGCCACTTTATGGATATGGATCAGGATGAAATACGTATTCTGGAATATGTGCGCCAGATCGAATACGAAACCTTGTTGTTCTTCCTCGGTATTTTGTTGTTGGTTGGCATGTTAAAAGAAATTGGTACGCTGGACCTGCTTACCAACTTCTATGCGCAAATTGCCCCGCAATACGCTAACTCCTTAATGGGACTGTTCTCGGCGTTGATCGATAACGTGCCGTTAACTGCGGCACTTTTAAAATCAGAGCCGATCTTGCCAACGTCCGAGTGGTTGGCGCTGACTTATGGTGTAGGGGTCGGTGGATCATTGTTAGCGATTGGTTCGGCCTCCGGGATTATCGCGATGAGTAAAGTAAAAGGGCTGACCTTTGGTGCCTTTTTGCGCTACACGCCGTTGGTGCTAATTGCCTATACCTGTGGTTATGTTGTGGCGTTAACACTGGCTAATGTAGTGTTTCCTCACTAAGCATTATTAAGTGCGTATTCACAAGCCGGGACTCTTCCCGGCTTTTGTGTTTCTGGTGTTTGGAATTTACACACAATTTATAAAGGCTTTGGCGGTTTACTGTCAGCATGCGCGCATCTTCAGCTTTACGGTTTTTACCTTTTATTGCGGAGTCGTCATGTCGCCTTTAGATATTGCCAAGCTCGATCTTATGTATGTCGGGATTATTATTTTCACCGGTTTGTTGGGCGGGGTGATCGCCAAAAAAATCAAAGTGCCGGATATAGTGTTGTTTCTGCTGATAGGCATAGGCCTTGGCCCCACGGTTGGCGGTTTACTGCATGTCCCAGCAGATTCCACTATGAATCAAATGATTCTTACCATCGGTGCTTGTTACTTGCTGTTTGAAGGTGGTGCAACCCTGCGGTTTGCGGTGTTAAAACAAATCTGGATTACCTTGCTGGTGATTGCCACGCTCGGTGTGTTAATTACCGGTGCGATCATTACTTACGCCGGTATTTGGCTGGGTATTCCTGTCGGTGTTGCCTTGGTGCTAGGTGCATTGACCGCATCAACCGACCCGGCCACTCTGGTGCCTATTTTCAAGCAGGTACCAATTAAAGACCGTGTATCACAAACGGTGATGAGTGAATCTGCGCTCAACGATGCCATGGGAGCAATCGCAACCTTTGCGGTAGTTGCTTATGTGATGGGTACGGGCGAAGGTTTCAGCATTACTCACTCCCTGGGCGAGCTGGCCTATGAAGCTGGTATGGGGCTATTGTTGGGCGCAATTGTTGGCTATAGCGCTGCTTTTTTGATGGCGCATAACAGCTTCGGTATTTTTCGCGAAGTAACACCGTTCGTTATTATCCTTGCGGTGATTACTGTATTCCTCTTGGCCGATGCCATTCATGCCTCCGGTTTTATGGCGGTATTTACCTGTGGTGTGATGATCGGCAATAAAGAGACATTTAATTTGCCCCTGGATCACCATGAGCATGAATATCTAGAGGATTATGTGGGCAATACGGCGCTGTTAATGCGGATGTTTATTTTTATCCTGCTGGGCTCACAGGTAGATTTCCATCTGCTCAAGGAATATTTAGGTGTTGGTTTGATTCTGCTGTTTATCTTTATTTTCATCGCGCGGCCACTGACTGTATTTGTCTGCGCCGGTCCCGACCGCCGCGCCAAATGGACCTGGAAGGAATTGGTCTTTATGAGTTGGACGCGGGAAACCGGTGTGATTCCAGCGGCCTTGGTCGGTATTCTGGCGGGCATGAAAGTGCCCGGTATCGATGTGGTAGGGGCGATCACGTTTATTTTTATTCTGGGCACTATTCTGATTCAAGCACCTACTACGGCGTTGCTGGCGGGTAAGTTGGGTCTGTTGAAATCGCAACAAAAATAACCTCCCAGCATGGGTATTGCTCGCTGCTATCCAGTGTTTAACTCACCACCGGGCGCAGCAAGCAATGCCTCTGCCTTTACTCTCCTTGCTAACTCCAATAGACTGCCGGTTTTCTTGTCGGGGTGCTTTTTGCTAGCGGTACGCAGCAATAAGGCTGAGATATACCCGCCGACCTGATCCGGTTAGTACCGGCGTAGGGAACGAGAGTCTCCAGTTTTTGCATGCCTCATGCCTTGGTTTTTTCTCTCTTTTCCGCGTCATTACTAACTCGCTAATGAATTGCGGAAGCCCAATGAATTTACCCATATACACACCCATAGCACTCACCATTGCCGGTAGCGACAGCGGCGGCGGCGCAGGTATTCAAGCGGATCTCAAAACCTTTTCCGCGCTGGGTGTGTATGGCTGCAGTGCGATTGCTTCGCTCACCGCCCAAAATACCCTGGGCGTACAGGGAGTATTGCCCATCCCCCCCGCATTTGTGCAGCAGCAAATTCAGTCAGTGTTGAGCGATATTCAGGCTGGCGCGATCAAAACCGGCATGCTGGCAACCGCCGATATTATCGCGGCAGTAGCTGAATCTTTGACCGCTTATGCGCACATCCCGCTGGTGCTTGACCCGGTGATGGTCGCTACCAGTGGCGATAGATTATTAGCGCCAGATGCGGTGCAAACCCTGATCGAAAAACTCATGCCTCTGGCGACCGTGATTACTCCCAATTTGCACGAAGCGGCGGTTTTGTTAAATACCGGCGTCGCGCAGAATCTTGAACAAATGCGAGTGCAAGGTGAACAGATTATCGCCTTGGGCGCACGTGCGGTGTTGATGAAGGGTGGCCACACCCATGGCGATCAAGCTACCGATTTATTAATTACGGCAGCGGGCGTTGAGGCTTTTTCTGCCCCGCGTTTGCAGACGAATAACACCCATGGCACGGGCTGTACGTTGGCCTCGGCCATTGCGGCTGGTTTGGCGAAACAATTGTCGCTCAGCGACTCAGTCAAACAGGCAAAAGACTATTTGCACAATGCACTGCTTCGCTCCGAAACATTACACATAGGGCAGGGCTCAGGTCCGGTCCATCACTTCTACAATTTTTACCCGTAGGGACGCAATTTATTGCGCCCAGAAATTGAGTAATTAAATTTTATACATTAGGTTTGATAAATCGGGTTTGATAAATCGGGTTTGATAAATCAAACCCCTACTAATCGGGATAGAGGACATTATGAATACCAGCGTCGAAAAAATTCTCAGTCAAACTGCCGAAGTCGATAAGGCATCAATCCAACCCTTCACCGGCTCGCGCAAAATTTATGTGCAGGGCTCGCGCCCGGATATTCAGGTGCCGATGCGTGAAATTATTCTGGCGGATACGCCGACTGATTTTGGTGGCGAAAAAAATCCACCGGTGCGCGTGTACGACACATCAGGCCCCTACACTGATCCGAATGTAAAAATTGATTTGCGCACTGGATTAAAAGCGCTGCGCACCGCGTGGATTGAAGAGCGCAACGACACCGAAGTGATCGAAGATAGCGATTCAGTGTTTACCACCGAGCGCTTGAATGATCCTAAGTTAGAACATTTGCGTTTTAACCTGACCCGCAAAGCGCGCCGTGCAAAAGCGGGCAGAAATGTGTCGCAAATGCACTATGCAAAGCAAGGCATTATCACGCCCGAAATGGAATACATTGCGATTCGTGAAAACATGGCTCTAGCGCAAGCGCGCGAGCTGGGCATTGCCGACCAACAACACAAAGGCGAGAGTTTTGGTGCGAGTATTCCCGCCGAAATTACCCCTGAATTTGTGCGCGATGAAGTGGCCCGTGGCCGTGCGATTATCCCGCTTAACATCAATCACCCTGAAGTGGAGCCGATGATTATTGGCCGTAATTTTTTGGTAAAGATTAACGGCAATATCGGCAACTCGGCGCTGGGCTCATCGATCGAAGAAGAGGTAGAAAAACTCACTTGGGGTGCACGCTGGGGTGCAGATACGGTGATGGATTTGTCTACCGGCAAAAACATTCATGAAACCCGCGAGTGGATTATTCGCAACTCTCATGTGCCGATTGGTACTGTACCTATTTATCAAGCACTGGAAAAAGTCGACGGCGTTGCGGAAAACCTCACCTGGGAAATTTTCCGCGATACCCTGATCGAACAAGCAGAGCAGGGCGTAGATTATTTCACCATCCACGCCGGTGTATTACTGCGTTATGTTCCGCTCACCGCCAAGCGTGTGACGGGTATTGTTTCGCGTGGCGGTTCAATCATGGCCAAGTGGTGCTTAGCGCATCACCAAGAAAATTTCCTCTACACCCACTTCGAAGAAATTTGCCAAATCATGAAAGCTTACGATGTAAGTTTTTCATTGGGTGATGGTTTGCGCCCCGGCTCGATTGCGGACGCCAACGACGAAGCACAATTTGGCGAGTTGGAAACCCTCGGTGAACTGACCAAAATTGCATGGAAACACGATGTGCAATGCATGATCGAAGGCCCAGGCCATGTACCTATGCACATGATCAAAGAAAATATGGAAAAGCAATTGGAAGTCTGCGACGAAGCACCTTTCTATACGCTTGGCCCATTAACTACCGATATCGCACCGGGTTACGATCACATTACTTCCGGTATTGGTGCGGCCATGATTGGTTGGTTCGGCTGCGCCATGTTGTGTTATGTAACACCCAAAGAGCATTTGGGGTTGCCCAACAAAGACGATGTAAAAGAAGGCATCATCACCTACAAAATTGCGGCGCACGCGGCCGATTTGGCCAAAGGCCATCCGGGCGCCCAGTTGCGCGACAATGCACTTTCTAAGGCGCGTTTTGAATTCCGTTGGGAAGATCAATTTAATTTGGGTCTCGATCCAGATACAGCGCGTTCTTATCACGATGAAACCTTGCCGAAAGATTCGGCAAAAGTAGCGCATTTCTGTTCCATGTGTGGACCGAAATTTTGCTCGATGAAAATCACCCAGGAAGTGCGCGATTACGCGGCAAAAAACGGCACCGATATTTCCGCCATTGGCGATGATCAAGTGATTCGCATGATCGATGTTGAAGCAGAAATGAAACAAAAATCGAAGGAGTTTTTGGAAAAAGGTTCTGAGTTGTACCACAAAGTTTAAATCTTCTCTAAAGTGTTGAATTCCTCCTATCCCCTTTCTTGGAATGCGGGATAGGGAAATTTAAAAAATCAACAAGAATAGGCTTATGATCAAAAAACCGGAGTTCAGTCGCACGGATGTTGAAATTATTCGCCGTGAAGAAATGTACAAACGTTTCTTCCGCGTAGAAAAAATATTTCTTCGCCATAAATTATTTGAAGGTGGTTGGGGCAAGGAAATTGGTCGCGAACTTTTTGTGCGCGGTGAAGCAGTTGCGGTTGTGCTTTATGATCCAAAACATGATTTGATCGGTATGGTGGAACAGTTTCGTGTGGGTGCACTCGACGAGCCCAATGGGCCTTGGTGTTACGAAGTTGTTGCAGGCATGTTGGAAGAAGGTGAGTCGCCCGAAGAGGTTGCACGACGCGAGCTGATCGAAGAGGCAAACATAGTACCTTACGCAATGGAATATATTTGCAACTATTTGTCTAGCCCTGGTGGTTGCGATGAAAAGTTGCATTTATTTTGCGGCTTATGCGATTTAAGTCAAGCTGGCGGTATTTACGGTTTGCCGGAAGAGGGGGAAGATATTCGCTTCCATATTTTGGCTGCTGATGAGGTGTTTGCTGAGTTATTAAACGGCGCTTTTAATAACGCAGCGGCGCTCATCTGTTTGCAGTGGCTGCAAATGAACCGCAAGCGTTTGCGCGCACAGTTAGTTGCTGAGGAATAATTTTTTACAGCCATTGACTTAGTATCGAGTCTGACTAACACTTCTAACAACGGGCGATTTAATTGATTAATGAATCGCCGGTTCATTTTTTTATCTTTTGGCTGCCTTTGTTTGGCAATTTTTTTAAAGGCCTCTATGTTCACATTGCGTGCCGTCAATGCCCAGCCTGCCTATGTAACTTATAAAGAGCGTTATAAGGTAGATTTGCCCCAGCAGATGGCTGAGTGCGAAACCAATTACGCCCGTCTCATCAAATTACTGGCCAGCCATCAACAGAACCCAAGCGACAAACTGCAAAATGAGTTTCGCTTTATGGTGACTCGCGGTGCGCAGCAGTGGCTACATTCGCTGTGCATTACCGAGCGCTCGCCTTACACCACCACATTGGTGTTAAGCCGTACAACAATGGAACTCAGTTCTAATTGGTTAAAAATGCCAAAACTCACCCTGCGCATGTATCACGATGCAAAATTGGCAGAAGTGTTAGCCTGGGAGGGGCATAGACGGTTGCGTCCGCGTTATGAGTATCCTAATCAGTCTATGTACCAAAGCGATGAGAAATATCAACTCAATCGTTTCCTTGGTGAGTGGTTAACGCAATGCCTTGAGCATGGGCACAGCTTGGATACCCACTTTTGTTTTGATTAAAAACCATCCTTTCTATATGTGTTTTAGTTGGCGCTTGAGCGAGTAAGGCGCAAGCCAGTTTAAGGTGCCTGCGCTTGACCGACATGAGCAATGCTTAACTTCCTCACAAAATTTACACTTCTTGGCTACAAATGCTATTTTTCAATGATTGTAGGGTGGCGAAAAGCCTGATTAGCGTATATCGTTGCGAATGAAACTTATCCAATTTGACACTTAAGTCCACGCCTAAATGTGAGTGGAACACAGTCTGTTAATCAATTACAGAACCCGACTATCGAGGGACGAGAGCTGCCAGTGCGTCTGATTCAGATAACCGATTGCCATTTAGGGCCGCAGCAGAGCGAAACCCTACTGGGGTTAAATACCGACCAGAGCCTTGAGGATGTGCTGCAGCTTATCCAAGAGGCCGAGCCGCGCTTTGATCACTTGATTTGCACGGGCGATGTTGCCAGCGCGGGTCATGTAGATTGCTACCAGCGGTTTGCCCAATCGATTCGGCGTTACTTTTCTCAGCCGCTGAGCTGGCTTCCAGGTAATCACGATTCCGCCGATATCATGGCATCTCTACAAGATGCGCTTGGCATTGAAGGGCGCTTGATTAATTTGGATGAATGGTTGTTGGTATTGCTCGACTCCAGCGTGCCAGGTCATGTGTATGGTCAGCTTGCCGCCAGTGAATTGGACTTTCTCGCTCATGTGCTAGCGGCAAATCCCGACAAACATATCATCGTTTCGCTGCACCATCAGCCTGTGCCAGTGGGAAGTGTGTGGATTGATCAATATATTGTGCGTAACGCCGATGCTTTTTTTCAATTGGTTGATAGTTATCCGCAAGTCAAAATAGTTGTCTGGGGTCATGTTCACCAAGAGTTTCAAGCACAGCATAATAATCTCACCTTGCTAGCAACCCCATCAACCTGCGTACAATTTAAACCCCTGTGTGATGATTTTACGGTAGATACTCAAATGCCGGGTTATCGCTGGTTTGAGCTCAACGACGATGGCACCTTCGCAACCGGTGTTGCGCGCGTGACCAATAAACAATACGTGATTGATTACAAATCTGCAGGCTATTGATCGCCCATGGCTGTATTGTTGTATATCCATGGATTTCTCAGTTCCCCTCTTTCGTTTAAAGCGCAGCAAACCGCACAATGGTTGGCTGTTGCGCATCCAGACATTGAGTTTATTTGCCCGCAATTAACGCCTTATCCTGCGCGGGCACAACAATTATTGGAATCTATCATTGAGCAGCGGCTGCCTGAGCCGATTTATTTGATGGGCAGTTCGCTCGGTGGCTTTTGGGCGACTTGGCTAGCAGAGAAATACGATTTGCGCGCAGTGCTGATTAACCCTGCTGTGCGCCCGCAAGAATTTATGCCTGCTTATTTAGAGGTTGACCTGAAAAGTTATCACACGGATGATAGCTACCGCTTAAGCGCTCCCCACATCGACGAGATCATTGCGGTTGATGTGCCCGTTGCGCGTCCACACAATTATTGGCTGCTGGTACAAACGGGCGACGAAACACTCGATTACCGGCACGCCGTGCAAAAATATGCGCACTGCAAACAAACAATCGAAGATGGCGGTGATCATTCGTTTCAAGGCTTTGAACGTTATCTCGCAGAGTGCATAACATTTTTTAAACAATAGGCCTGTTTAAATTGCTCGGCTTTTTTTAAACTCATCGGTAAATAGAAAATAAAATGGCTAATTATTCCGCAGAAGATATTGAAGTACTCACGGGATTAGACCCGGTTAAAAAGCGCCCCGGTATGTATACCGAAACCACGCGCCCGAATCATCTCGCGCAAGAAATTATCGACAACTCGGTCGATGAGGCGCTTGCAGGTCATGCAAAAACAATCAATGTTATTTTGCACAAAGATCAATCGATTACCGTGATCGATGACGGTCGCGGTATGCCGGTAGATATTCACCCGGAGCAGGGTAAACCCGGTGTTGAAGTTATTTTGTGTACGCTCCATGCAGGCGGTAAATTTTCTAATAAAAATTACCAATTCTCCGGCGGCTTGCACGGCGTGGGTGTGTCGGTAGTAAACGCATTGTCAGAAAAATTAATTGTCACAGTGAAGCGCGATGGCAATGTGTACCAGATGGGTTTCGCCAACGGTGATAAAGCCAGCGATCTGGAAATTATCGATACTTGCCCCAAGCGCCAAACTGGCACCAGCGTGCATTTTTTGCCGAACCCGATGTATTTTGATTCGAATAAATTTTCTGTCACTCGTATGCGCCATGTGCTGCGCGCAAAAGCAGTATTGTGCCCCGGTTTATCGGTCACCTTTTTAGATGAACAAACCGGCGAAAAAGATGAGTGGTATTACGAAGACGGTTTAACCGATTATCTCGCCGGCGCAACACAAGAATGGCTCACCTTACCTGAACATCCGTTTGTCGGCGATTTCAGCGGCCAAACTGAAGCCGCGACTTGGGCGGTGCAATGGTTGATGGATGGCGGCGAATTAGTGCAAGAAAGTTACGTCAACCTGATTCCTACTGCGCAGGGCGGCACTCACGTTAATGGTTTGCGCACCGGCTTACTCGATGCGCTGCGCGATTACTGTGAGTTTCGCAATTTGTTGCCGCGCGGCATAAAACTCGCACCGGAAGATTTGTGGAACGCTTGCTGTTATGTACTTTCGTATAAACACGCCGACCCACAATTTTCTGGTCAAACCAAAGAGCGGTTAACCTCGCGTGAAGCAGCTGCGTTTGTATCGGGCATTGCAAAAGATGCGTTTGCACTTTGGTTGAATCAGCACACGGAAGATGGCGATAAACTCGCCGAATTTTGTATTAGCAATGCGCAAAAACGTGTGCGTGCCAGTAAAAAAATTGAGCGTAAACGTGTCACCCAAGGTCCAGCATTACCGGGAAAATTGGCCGACTGCTCCAGTGGTGACCCGGCGCGCAGTGAATTGTTTTTAGTGGAAGGGGATTCAGCGGGCGCCCGCTTGGCAGAGCCGCGACCGTGAATTTCAAGCGATCATGCCATTGCGCGGAAAAATCCTGAACACGTGGGAAGTTGATTCCGGCGAGATTTTGGCGAGCCAGGAAGTGCATGATATTTCCGTCGCGATTGGTATGGACCCGGGTAGCGAAGATCTGAGCGAGCTGCGCTATCACAAAATTTGTATTCTGGCGGATGCGGACTCAGATGGTTTGCATATCGCCACGCTTTTGTGTGCACTGTTTGTAAAACATTTTCCGGTGTTGGTGCGCAACGGTTTTGTCTATGTGGCTATGCCGCCGCTGTACCGTATCGACATAGGCAAAGAAGTGTATTACGCACTGGATGAAGGTGAGAAAAACGGCGTACTCAATCGCATCGCCGCTGAAAATAAAAAGGGTAAGCCTAATGTGCAGCGCTTTAAAGGTTTGGGTGAAATGAACCCTTTGCAGTTGCGCGAAACTACCATGGCGCGCGATACCCGTCGTTTGGTGCAACTCACTATTGGTGAAGATGACGGCACCATGCAAATTATGGATATGATGCTCGCTAAAAAGCGCGCGGGGGATCGAAAAACCTGGCTGGAAGAAAAAGGCAATCTGGCGGAAATTGCGGTTTAGCTGGTCAATTCATAGATAATCCTTTTAACTGCTTTCCTGATTCGTAAAAAGCAAACCCGCAATGGTTTGCTTTTTTTATTGGGGCTGTAAGCTGTTCCGGCGATCCATTGCACATCTATAGCTTGCAGACTCGCACCTTGGCAAAAGTTGACTACACTTTCTACATAATTCCCATAACACCTGTTCAGGAAGTGATCATGAAAAATAATGTTAATTGGTTTCTGCTATCTTCCCTTGTGCTCCCATCGCTGCTTTTGACAGGGTGCGGTGGCGGTAGTGGCACCGAAAAAGCACCGGCACCTTCGGGCCCTAATGCCTTTGTTGCGGGCACTCATCCGCGTTTTGATCCGGTAATTGCTGACCTTCCGTTCAATACCGACCTGATTTTTGCTGCCGCGGCCACAACGGATGGCACCGCCAATCTGGGCGCGGCGACTGACCCGGTGCGCGCGACTATGAATCAGCTGGATGGTTATTCCAGCTCGGCGTTTTTCGATATTTTAATCAGTGACGGTGTAAATCCGGCTACAGCTCTGGCATCCAAAAGTGTGTTTCTGATTGAATTGAATGCCGGCGGGAAGGATGCGTTGAATCCTGCCAATATTGTCGGGGTGGTTGGCCCAGCTAACTATGATGTGGTGGTGGTGTCGCAGGATGGCGGAACAAATAATGTGATCCGTATTCGCCCAACCAAACCGCTTAAGTCCAAAACCAAATATCTGGTGTTTATCACTGATGATGTGAAAAATGCCAGTGGCGCCAGCCTGACCCGCTCCTGGAGCTACAACTCCCTGCGCGATCCTAACTACCAAACACTTAGCTCGCTGTTACCTGTGCGCTCAGCCATTGTCGGGTGGGAGACACTCGCCAGTGGATTTCTGGCGGCAGTGAGTGGCGGCCAGCTGACGGCTGCAACAGCGAAAGAAAAGTTAGTGTTGACCTATACCTTCACCACAACTGATCCAGTCACCGGCTTGGTTGCTATGGCATCACCCCGCGCGGCGGTTGCCAGCACTCAAATTGCGGCAGGGGCAGCACCTGCAACGGCGGTGGCAAATGCTGTGACTCTGGATTCAATCGGCCTTTTGTCCACGCCGAAAAAACGTGATCTGGGTGTGTCAGGGCTTACAGGTATCGATTTCAATACTTTTAGCCCTGCACTGGCTGCCAATGTCGGCAAGCTGTACACCGGCTATATCAAACTTCCTTACTACCAAACCGCAGCCACAGGGTTACCCTTTGGCGAATACCTGAAGCGCAATTGGAAGCCAGATCTCACGCTTGCGGGCGCCTTGGGGGTGACTGTGCCCGCTGATGTAGACGGCAGTTACAACGTCACTTATCGCTATCCCTTTGCGGCTAAAACGGGCGATGAATCTGTGCCTCTGCAAGTCACTATGCCACAGGATAATTGGGTGCCCGGTTATGCAGGAGCCGCTAACTGCGGTCAGATCTACGCAGCCACAGGCTATCCCACTGTCATCTACGTGCATGGTATTACCAGTGATCGCGCCTCAGTGTTGGCGTTGGGTCATACGCTGGCAAGCCAGTGTATAGCTACGGTCGCTATCGATTTGCCAGTACATGGTATTCCCGCTAACAGTGACTTGGTGAAAGTACTCAATGTAGAAAAAAGCCAATCGATACCTTTTGCCGCACTTTATGGCGCCAATGCGCCCCACGAGCGCCATTTCAATGTGGCGGGTGTTGGTGGTGCACCTGCACCCATGAACTTTACCGCTCCCGGGGTGGCGGATGGTTCAGGTGCGCAATTTATTAATCTCGGTTATCTGACTAATACGCGCGATAACAACCGTCAGGCGGTGATGGATTTGCTCAACCTCAATGCCAGCCTTGGCGGAGTGAATACCGAGATTCGCAAATCTGTTACTACTGGTTTAGATGTAAATCGTGTCTATGTAGTGGGTGTCTCACTGGGTGGCATTTTGGGCAGTGTGTTTACGACTGTTAACCAAATGGCAATCGCCAATGATGCGTTGGTTGGTCTGCCCTCCGGTCTCAACCCTATTCGCGGTTTGGTAACCAGTGCAGCAGGCACGCAAGTAGCGCAAATTCTGGTGAATTCTGCGACCTTTACACCGGTAATTAACGGTGGCTTGGCGGCCAGTGGCGTAAATGTCGGTACCAGTAATTATGAGCGGTTCCTCTATGCAGCACAAAGCGCGATGGACGCGGGCGATCCGGTGAACTATATGCAGACATTGGCGGCGCTGGGCGTGCCAACGCTGGTGCAACAGATCAATGGCGATGTAGTAATCCCCAATGGTGCGGCGAGTGCCCCATTAGCGGGAACCTCGGCTATGGCCTCTCTGCTGGGCGCAACACAATTGGGCTTGGGTTCTACCCAGTTGGGGCGCGGTTATGTCAAGCTCACTGCGGGCGGCCATGTTTCATTGTTGCGACCTGAGAATGGCGCTTTGAATGTGACTAGCGAGCTGCAAACCCAGGTAGTCACATTTATCTTAAATAGCGGCAAAGTGTCCGTAGGCGGGGGAGCGCCAGGCAATATCGAATAGCCTCCGAACATCATCAATCCGATTCAATCAAACCCCGGTTTTCCGGGGTTTTTTTATCGCTAGAGTTTTACGCGGTGATGGCGCAATAACTGCAGGTAAATTAAGGTAAACTTCCGACCAATTTGCAGGCCCGCTATGTTGATGAGTTGAATTATGACCCCACGCAATTATCTATATCTGCTTAAAAAGTACGACGAATATCAACCACAAATCGAACGTTTATTGGAGTCGATTGTGAGTTCACTATCACCCAATAAATTGGCAACGTCTCAAGAGCAACTAAACGAAGTCGTCAAACGGTTGCACAAATCCTATCCATTTGTGGAGTTGCTCTACTGTCTCGATGAAAACGGTGTGCAAACGACCGAGTCGGCAGCATCGCCTACGGTTCCTGACCCTAAGCGGCGTGAGCCGGGTTTTGGTTCGGATCGCAGCAATCGTATTTACTACAGGTCGGCGCGCGATAATAGCTCAAAGATTACGGTGACTCAGGCCTACCTTTCCAGTGCAACGCATCAACTGGCTATTTCTGCAGTGCAACGTTTTGTTGATGCTGAAAATACCACTCGCTATGTGGTGATTAATTTTAATTTGGAAAAGCTGATTACTTTTTTAAATGGCGATAGTTTGCGCAGGGTTGTGCATCCCGTGTTTCAAGTGATTTACGGCATCATCGGCATTATGTTGGTTGTGGTGTCCATGCTGTTGCTATATTCAGCTGGCCAATCGTTATATGAAATGATTCATGAGCATACCAATACCGCAACCCAAGCGTTCCAATCGGTCATTTTAGTTACCCTGGGCTTGGCGATTTTTGATTTGGGAAAAACAATTCTCGAAGAAGAAGTGTTGTTGCATAAAGATATACATCACGCAGGCTCCACGCGCCGCACTATTGCACGTTTTATGTCGGCGATTGTGATTGCGGTATCGATTGAATCCCTATTGTTGATGTTTAAATCCCTGCTCGGCGATGCTACTCATCTAAACTCCGCTGTGTTTATGCTGTTTGCTGCGGTGGCATTGTTGGTAGGCTTGGGTGCTTATTTAAAACTCACTAGCGAAAAGAAATAAATTATGTCCACCAAAACCAAAAGTGCATTTGTCTGCAACGATTGCGGCGCCGATTATAAAAAATGGCAGGGGCAGTGCACTGAATGTGGGGTATGGAATAGTTTAAGTGAAGTGCGTTTAGGCCCAACTCCCGCTAACCGCTCGGCAAAATTTGAAGGTTATGCTGGCGGTGCCTCAGGCAATAAAATTCAAACGCTTGCCGAAATTTCGCTCAACGATGTGCCGCGTTTTAGCAGCGGTGCCGGTGAATTTGATCGTGTGCTTGGCGGCGGTTTTGTGCCAGGCTCGGTGGTGTTGATCGGGGGCAATCCGGGCGCGGGCAAATCGACTTTGCTGTTACAAACCCTGTGTAATTTGGCGCGCACTATGCCTGCGCTGTACATCACGGGTGAAGAGTCGCTGCAACAGGTGGCGATGCGCGCCCAGCGTTTGGGTTTGCCTACCGATCAATTGCAAATGCTCAGCGAAACCAGTGTCGAAGGCATTTGTACAATCGCACAAAAAGTCGCACCGAAAGTGATGGTGATCGACTCGATTCAAGTTATGCATATGGAAGATATTTCCTCTGCTCCCGGTTCGGTCTCACAAGTGCGCGAAAGCGCCGCCTACCTCACCCGTTTTGCCAAACAAACCGGCACAGTATTAATTTTGGTAGGCCACGTCACTAAAGACGGCTCACTCGCTGGCCCCAAAGTACTGGAGCACATGATCGACTGTTCGATTTTGTTAGAGGGCGATAACGATTCACGTTTTCGCACTTTGCGCGGCAATAAAAATCGTTTTGGTGCGGTCAATGAATTAGGTGTATTTGCGATGACTGAACAGGGCATGCGCGAAGTGAATAATCCCTCGGCGATTTTTTTACAGCGTGCAGAAGATCCTTCATCCGGTTCAGTAGTGATGGTGATGTGGGAAGGCACGCGCCCCTTGCTTATTGAAATTCAAGCGCTGGTCGACGATAGCCATCTCGGTAATCCGCGCCGCGTGGCGGTGGGTATGGATCAAAATCGTCTCGCCATGTTGCTCGCAGTATTGCATCGCCACGGTGGCATTATGGTGGGCGATCAGGATGTATTTGTGAACGTGGTAGGCGGTGTAAAAGTGATGGAGACCAGCGCCG
>CAXAVL010000059.1:0-20729 GCA_963971905.1 uncultured Cellvibrio sp. | reverse complement strand
CGCCGTGGTTCCCGAGCTGGTATCAATTGCGGTGATAGTGACGCTAATACCGGTTTCGCAATTGCCCTGCTCATCCCAAAACGCGATTTGCGCATCATTGAAATTATCATTGGCATAACTAGCTTGTAGCGCGAGCCCGGTCAGTGTTTGACCTTGATTAATTTGTAGTGGTAATTGTACAAACGGTGGGTAAGGATTTACTGCCTGCATGGCAAGCAATAGGTTATTGGCTAACAACATACTGACTTGCCCATTGGTATCACCGGTCTTATCGCTCACCGGTGGTAAGAACGTTTGCTGTGACTCGCCTGTCGCGGGAGTGATTGCAGTGCCTGCGAGGCACACATGAAAAGTATCGGCAATTTGTCCCGCGTAAGAAATCGGCACTGGCACTTGCGAGCTACCCGGCACTGCGTTGCCCAATAAAATGTCGCTAACGGTGTAACCCAATGTTTCGGGTACCGAAAATTCCGCGTGCAGAATCTGGTCGTAAGTTGTACCCGCTTGTTCGGCCGTGCGCCCGCGAATCACTTTATAAAATGTGCTGGCATCGGTGCCGTCAGGTGTTTTGTAACTGCTGAAATCTGGCCGTTGCAAATACAAACCGACCGGATTAGTCAGGGTAACTTTGACATTTAAATTTTTGACTAATTGATTCACTTGCAAACCAATATGTGGATCGCTATTGCGATAAGCGCGCCCATAAGCGCCGGCACATACCATGCGTTGCATATTGTATTGATCGGGCGGCAACTGACGCAGCAGTGTCGCCTGTGCCGCCAACATAATTTCTGCTCCAATTGTGTTGGGCGGGCTAGTCAAGTGCACGGCACCGCCAAAATTTTCTGTTGCGACAGTGCCGCGATTCCATTTATTTAGCGGATTATAAGCAGCACGACCGGTGCTGGGATCAATCGCAAAACCATTGCCATCGGTTGCAGGCAGCATCAAATCTTCCAGCACAACATTCGGGTTTACTAATTGCTGATAAAGTGCGAGCAGTTTTTCCGGAGATACTTGCCAGAGGCTAAACCAATATTCGGGGTTCTCGCAGGTAAAAGAAATTTTAGTAATCTTACCCTGCTCATTACGCGTCACCGCCCACTCGCAGTATTCATCCAACCATCCACGCGGCCCTTGCGGATCGTAGTTCACCCATTCATCAATAGGTTGCTGCCAATTTAAATTCGGGCAGCGCTTGCTCGGAATAATAAAAGGTAATCCAGTTGGAAATGCATTGGACTGCGGAATATTGCCAAAATCGGCGATTGCATAAACCTGCGCACTACTCATGTTATACGGACTTTTTTCAGCCGCAGAAAAATAAATTTTTAATCGATTGGGAAACGCTGTCCAAAAAATGGGTTCAACTGGGTTGCTGGCGGGTATATCAATTGTCTTTGGATTCACATACCAATCACAAGGAGCTTGATAATTGACAGTCCAGGGATTGCTAACTAACGCCGCCTGAGTATAAGCATCAATCGCCAAATCCCAATATTGATTTAGCTGTTGCTGCAAAGATGGGGAATCGCTGAAGTCTTGAATTAACGCAGGCGTAGAAAAAATAAAATGTGGCATATAAAATTCCTTGTGCATCGACAAACAAATAGATGAAAAATAGTCGTGATGAACTGCTGATACAGCGATTCAATAAAAAATAATTAATCCTCATCCATGACGACAAGAAGAGAGTAAAGCATCTGAATTAAAATACGCCACCCGAAAATATTACATGGGATTACATCGAAATAATCCGTGAGCGAGTTTATGCGACAAGAAATAATAAAAAACCAGAGAGGAAAATTTTTAGCGATTGGTGACCGTGTGTTGTAATTTTTAATTCATTTTTCAGTTGCTGTTATTTACTTTGCGCAATCCAATGCCACTAGATTTATGTTGTTGCCGAAAACATATTGTCACGCACCAAGTGCAAATCAATACGATCCTGCATTTACCAATGCACATTTGGCAGGCGATAAAGATGATTTGTGCGCCACTTTTGTAATATTCGACGCCTAAAGCATGAAAATAAAATATTTGGCGCATTATCCAACATTTTTGTTTTGTGAACGGGTAGGTATTTAAAAAAGAACAAGACGCAAAAATTTTTTGTGCTAACATCCCCAAAATCATAAATAACAATATATTTGTCAGGGGTGTGGATTGATTCAGGCTGCCATGAATCATTTAGCGACGCAGCTGAATGCTTATCTCAAGCGCACCAATAATCTCACTGAAGATATCGTCGTGGTATCCAGTTTAGTGGAGAGCGATGGCAGCGCGGCACCGCACACAAATAATAAATTAATTTTACTGCTGACCAATATTGAAAAAGACACTGTGCCGCAATCCGGTGCAGCGCGCGCCACCGGTTTTGATGGCCGTGCAATGGTTGGCAGTCGCTCTGTGTATTTAAATTTGTATGTGATGTTGGCGGCAAATTTCAGTGGTAGCAACTATGCTGAAGCACTGAAATTTATTTCCAAAGCTATCGCTTTTTTTCAGATGCAGCCGGTATTTGATAAACATTCAACACCGGATCTGGACTCTCGCATCGATAAACTCGTATTGGATATCGAGAACCTGAATATTCAGGATTTAAGTAATCTTTGGGGTTTATTGGGCGGGAAATACCTTCCCTCCGTGTATTACCGTGTACGTATGGTAACCGTCAATCCTGATAACGTAATTGCGCAATTGCCATTGGTTAGCAAACCGCAAGGCGATTTGCGCGGTTAATATGGGTCAACATTCATGGCACATTTCAAACCCATATTGACTCTGGCGGTTGAGCATCTTTTTTTTGCCGATGGCCGTTGTATCAATTTGATTTTTTCATCTACGCCCGCAACGCGGCGGGTAATGCAGCAATATCAATTGTTAATGCGCAGTGAAGCGACGGGATTTTCGTTGATCGCCGATCAAGATTGTTCGGTAGCGTTTGATGAAGATGCGGTGCTGCGTTTTGAAGTATTCGCGCAGGATCCCTATTTTGGTTTTTATACGTTGGAAACACAAAATAAAAAATTGCCTTTGTATTACCACAGTAAAAATATTACAGCAGATAACACCAGCCTTGTATTGCACGAGGAACAAGCGGCAGAATTGTCAGATGCACGCGCTGCGCGTGCAAAACCTGGCGATAAAACCCCGCTGTTAATTGTAGATATAGATTTAAGCGGCGCTGAATTTGTGGCTGCACGGGAAGCCGATAACCCCGTTATTCGCAGAATCCAATTCAACCCACGCGATATTTATTGGAAGTACTATTTTTTTGGCGAACTTGCGAAATTGGATTTGGAGATCCATGATTTAGGTTCGCAACAAGCGGTGATGTTTGACCCCAGCGATGAAGCTGTCGTCAAAAATGGCAAGGCGTTTATTTCGCAAATTCCCATTGCGATGAACAGTGCGCCAAAACAACGATTTCAACTGAAAGATAAAAGCAACGCAGGCAAAATTCTGATCAAGCGTTTACCCAACGCAGGAGTTAACTTGATCAGCAAGAGCATGGATCTCAGGGGGCAGCAAATCCTTGTTGCAGAAATTTATGTAAATCAATAGCACTTAAAGGAACAAATATGGCTGGCGCGTATAAAACTCCCGGCGTCTATATCCTCGAAAAAGACGCATTTCCCAACTCAGTTGTTGAGGTAGCGACCGCCGTTCCGGCGTTTGTTGGCTACACAGAGTTTGCCGATAACAAAGGTAAAAGCTTACTCAACAAACCTTGGCGCATCTCATCAATGGCTGAATTTATCAGCTACTTTGGCGGTCCACCGCCAGCCACATTTAGCCTTGCACGCAAGGGCAGTGCTGCACCGACACCTGTTGTATTTGCTGCCGCGCCAGGTGCATCGGAGGATGAAACCACCATTGCGACCGAAATTAATAACGCGCGTCAGGCTGTTGCTGCCATCGCCGGGGTGGATAAAAATCCTGATCCGTTTAGTGGTGACGATGAAGATTTTTCACTCGGCAAAGACGACAAATTCTTTCTTTCACTCGAAGGCTCTTACTATCTGCTCTATCGCAGCATGATGCTGTTTTTTCAAAATGGCGGCGGCGCTTGTTACGTTGTCTCTGTGGGTCATTACAGTAATGACATTGAAGAAGGTGATTTGTCGGCCGGCATTCAACTGCTGAAAAAAGAGCAAGAGCCAACGATGTTGGTGATTCCCGACGCGGTGTCATTGGCGCAAGCCGACTGCTACAAACTGCAGCAATCCATGGTCGCGCACTGCGGTTATGAAATGAAAAACCGTTTTGCGATTCTCGATATCTACGGCGGCTTTATGGATAACCGCGATAACGAATGTATCGATAATTTCCGCAATAAAATGGCCACTAACTTCCCTGCTTTTAGCGCCGTTTATTACCCTTGGGTCAATAGTTCGATTGTGCCTGTGTCTGAGTTGTCGTTCCGCAATATTCACGCTGACAGCCTGCCTGTGCTGGTAAGTTTGTTGACGAAAGAAGTGCGCGAGACGATTCCATCGTTGAAAAAACAAGAAAGTATCATTGCCGAAATCGCCAAGCTGCCAGATACGCCAACTAAAAGCAGTGCGGAAAACAATGAATTGCATAAAACCCTCAGCGCAGTTTGCCCGCTCTACAACAAAGTGCTCGCCGGTATTCAGCACAAATTAAATCTGTTGCCACCGAGCGCGGCGATGGCCGGTATTTACACCATGGTGGATAACACCCGCGGTGTGTGGAAAGCGCCAGCAAACGTTAGCTTGAGCGCAGTTGCATCGCCCACGGTGAATATCAATCACGAAGAGCAAGAAGACCTCAACGTAAATACCGCCGGTAAATCCGTTAATGCAATTCGCACCTTTATCGGTGAAGGTACGCTGGTATGGGGCGCACGCACACTTGATGGCAACAGTCTGGATTGGCGCTACGTGAATGTGCGCCGCACCATGATCATGTTGGAAGAGTCGGTAAAATTGGCGAGCAAGGCTTATGTGTTTGAGCCAAACGTTGCCAATACCTGGGTCACCATCAAAAGTATGATCGGCAATTTCCTCACCGGTGTCTGGAAGCGTGGCGGCCTTGCGGGTTCAAGCCCGGAAGATGCATTTAGTGTGCACGTAGGCTTGGGCGAAACCATGACTGCCGAAGACATTCTCGAAGGAATTTTGCGTGTCACGGTATTAGTTGCTTTAAGCCGTCCGGCAGAATTTATTGAGATTACCTTCCAGCAACAAATGCAAAAATCCTAAGGCGCCTGCCTTGGGCTCTTGCATACGTTGTTAAGCGAATACATTTGACGCGAGGTTGTTGCATTCATTTGCTGATTTTATTTGCGGATAAATGCCCAGTGAATTCACTGCAAGGACTTTGCACATTTTTCCATCCATAGAAAAATTAAGGTAGAGATTACTATGGCAGAAGACGGTTCAACACAATCAGCCAATATTTGGCCCCTGCCCAAGTTTCACTTTGAAGTGAAGTGGGATTCCAATGTGATGTCCTTCCAGGAAGTGAGCGGATTGGACATTCAATCGGAAGAAATTAAATATCGCTCAGGTGATAGCAAGCAATTTTCTGTGATTAAAATGCCGGGCATGAAAAAATTCGGCAATGTAACGATGAAAAAAGGCGTGTTCAAAGGCGATAACAAATTTTGGGATTGGCTCAACCAAATCAAATTGAATACGATCAAACGCGTTCCCGTTACCATCAGTCTGCTTGATGAGAGCAGTGCTCCCACGATGGTGTGGACTTTGGCCAATGCTTGGCCGACCAAAATTTCGTCTACTGATTTGAAAGCAGAAGGCAATGAAGTTGCGATCGAGAGCATTGAAATTGTTCACGAAGGTTTAACTATTGCAAATGGTTAATGGTGTTCGCAGGTAAATGTCCATAGCATCTTCCCTGGATAGCGCAGAAGGCGGTTTATACCCGCCTTCTGCGTTTTATTTCAAAGTAGTTTTTGGCTCTAATAGCGATGGCGTTGACTCTTCCTTTCAGGACGTCTCGGGCATTTCCAGTGAGATGTCGACGGAGGATGTGTCCGAAGGTGGTGAGAATCGGTTTATCCATAAATTACCCACGGCGATCAAGCAGAGCAATCTGGAATTAAAGCGCGGGATTGCGCCTGCAGCGTCGCCTTTAGTGATTTGGTGTCGGGCGATAATGGAGGGCGACTTTATGCATCAGATTGTGCCCATATCCATTAGTGTTTATTTGCTCAATAGCAGCGCCGAGCCAATTCGCGGCTGGACTTTTGCCAATGCGTTTCCTATCAAGTGGGAAGTGGAGGCTTTTAACTCGACTAAAAATGAAGTTGCTATTGAAAAAATCGTGTTGAGTTACACCTACGCCAAGCGAATTCTATAACCTGAATTTTTGATTCAATACTTTGCGATAATTCCATCATGGCCATAGAAATTAGACAGCTACTGATTAAATCCAATGTGGTGGATGAAGAAGAAATTGCCCCGGTTGAAAATCGCGATGCCGCGAATGCCAATATAAAACAAGAAGTATTGAGCGAATGTCGCCGCTTAATTGTAGAAATGCTCAGCGATAAAGGGCAGCGGTAGATCATGACACTGGCTAATGGGACAAAAATAAAACTCAAAATTTCGCCCTGCGATGTCAATGACGGCGTTGCTACGGTGAATGGCGATACACCATTTGAAGCGCTGATTAACCCGGCGGGCTACAGCCATAGTTCATCAATTGTCTACGCGGAAAACCAGGCGCTTGGGCCGGGCAGCGAAAAAAAATACAGCAAATCCAAGCCCGATAAAATTGAATTCAAAGAGCTGGTATTAGATGGTACCGGAGTAGTTGAAGGGACTAGCAGCAGTGTACGTGCACAAGTTGCACTATTACGCAAAGTGGCTTATGAGTACAAAGGCTCGGAACATGAGCCGCCGGTAGTCGAAGTTTCCTGGGGGCCGTTATTATTTAAAGCGCGCATGGAAGCTCTGAAAGTGAATTACACCTTATTCAAGCCCAGCGGTGAACCGCTGCGCGCAAAAATGGATTTAGTTTTTACTGCCTATAAAAGCACGGAAGAAGTATTTCGCAGCGCGAGCTTGGAGTCTCCCGATTTAACCCATTTAGTAGAAGTTAAAGCGGGTGATACTTTGCCCATGCTCTGCTATCAAATTTATAAAGACAGCTCTTATTATCTTGCTGTTGCGCGCCTCAACCAGCTGCACAATTTTCGACAGTTGCAACCTGGCCAATTGCTGCGTTTTCCTCCGCTGGTGTAATACGATGGCCAATTCTCCCCTTCTGAATAGCGACGGTGTTGTCAGTTACGCCATTTTGTGTGATGGCACCGCGATTGCCACCACGATTGAATTAGTGTCGATCGAAATCCAACTTGCTGCTAATCGTATCAACACCGCAATACTGGTATTAAATGACGGCGATATGCCTAATGGCGCGTTTCCGGTCAGTGATACAGCGACTTTTAAACCGGGTAGCGAAATAAAAATCCAATTGGGTTACGACCAGGATTTAGTAGATGTATTCAGCGGTGTCATTATCAAACACTCGATAAAAATTAGCGGTAACAATGCTTCACGTCTGGTTATCGAGTGTAAAGACAAGGCGCTTGCGATGACAGTTGGGCGCAAAAATGCAAACTATGTCGATAAAAAAGACAGCGATATTATTACGCAGTTAATTGGCAAGTACGCAGCACTTACCGCCGATGTAAGCGCGACGACAACACAACATAAAGAGCTGGTGCAATTTTACTGTAGCGATTGGGATTTTATGCTCGCGCGGGCAGAAGCTAATGGGTTGTTGGTGATTCTTGATGCGGGCACGGTCAGTGTCAAAGCGCCTGCGGTCAGCAGTGCCGCAGTCTTGTCGCTCACATACGGTATCGATATTATCGATTTCAGTGCAGATCTGGATGCGCGTCATCAACTCCAAAAAGTGACCGGCAACGCCTGGGATCTCGCCACACTCGCAGTCCAGCAAAGTGAAGCGACCAGCGCATCACTTAATACGCAAGGCAATATCACCTCGGCGACACTAGCGGATGTTTTAGGGCTGAGTGATTTTCGTTTGCAGAGTACCGTGCCGCTGGAATCTGAATTTCTCTCCACCTGGGCCAAAGCGCAGCAGCTCAAATCGGGGCTTGCCCGTATTCGCGGTCATGTGAGTTTTCAAGGCAGCGCGTTGGTCAAGCCGGGCACTATTATTGAATTAGCCGGTGTAGGTGAACGTTTTAATGGCAATATTTTTGTCAGCAGCGTCAGTCACTCAGTGAGTGATGGCAATTGGCTTACGCGTGCCGAATTTGGCATGTCGCCCAATTGGTTTACTGAAACCCACGAAACTATGGCACGCCCAGCAGCGGGTTTGACTTCTGGCGTCAGTGGTTTGCATATTGGGATAGTAAAAAAACTCGATGCTGATCCTGAGAGCCAGCATCGTGTGCAGGTTTCCATTCCGGAAATGAGTGCGGCCACCGACGAGTTTTGGGCGCGGCTCGCCAACTTCTACAGCTCCAATAGTTTCGGCGCATTTTTTATTCCAGAAGTTGGCGATGAAGTAGTGTTGGGATTTTTTAATGATGACCCATCACACCCTGTCATTCTTGGCAGTCTCTACAGCAGTAAAAATGCCCCACCCTATAGTCTGGCAGCAGAAAATAATACCAAAGCCATTGTCACTCGCACCAAGATGAAAATGGAATTCGATGAAGAGAAAAAAATCATCACCATCATCACGCCCGGCACCAATAAAATTGTCATTAGTGACGATGGCAAATCAATTTTATTGCAAGATCAAAATAACAATAAGGTCACTCTCGATTCGGCCGGTATCACCCTTGATAGCCCCAAGGATATTACGCTAAAGGCACAAGGGAAAATTGTGATGCAAGCAACTCAAAATATTGAAGCCACCGCGCAGATGGATATCAAACAAACCGGATTAAATATCACCAGCACTGCCAATGTCGGTTTTACGGCGAAAGGCAGTGCAACCGCAGAAGTTTCTGCGTCCGGCACCACCACCATCAAAGGCGCGATGGTGATGATTAACTAATTTTTAAACTTGCAATAAAAGAGACATAAATCGTTATTGTCAAAAAGGAAATTAAACCATGCCACCTGCAGCACGAATTACCGATATGCACGCATGCCCGATGGTGACCGGCATAGTACCTCACGTAGGCGGCCCCATTAGTGGCCCCTGTGTGCCTACAGTATTAATTGGCAGTTTGCCTGCTGCCGTAGTGGGCGATATGTGTGTGTGCGTCGGCCCACCCGACTCGATTGTGAAAGGGTCTGCGACGGTCATGATTAGCGGCAAACCCGCAGCGCGTATGGGCGACACTACCGCCCATGGCGGCAATATTGTTTTGGGTCTGCCAACTGTGATGATTGGCGGCTAATTCGATTAACACACACAGATTTCGGCTATGAGTAATAAATCATTTTTAGGAACCGGTTGGAGTTTTCCACCGCAGTTCACCAGCAAAGGATTGGCAATGGTCAGTGCAGAACAGGATATTCATGAAAGTCTGTTGATTTTGTTATCAACCACACCGGGTGAAAGGATAATGCAACCTATTTATGGTTGCGGTTTAAAAGCGCATGTTTTTGATACGCTCAATGAAGGTAGTTTTGCGGTGATGCGCGATACGGTTGAGAAAGCAATCCTATTTTTTGAACCTCGCGTTATTGTCGAACGCATTGATGTGAGCGATGACGATTATCGCGAAGGAAAAGTACAAATTCACGTTCACTACCGGGTACGTGCGACGAACAACCGCTACAACTTGGTGTATCCGTTTTATTTTAATGAAGGCAGCAATGTCTCTGCATAATGTCTTTTTGCACAATTACCCACATTTGTGTTGGGAGCGAATTCGCCGATGAGCGATACGCATACTGCGCCAACAGGGTTGCCGCTCCAGCTGCATGTCCGCGATGGCATGAGTCGGCAGCGCCGCTATTTACCTGCGCTTGAACAAAACTATTTTAATGTCGATGAGATGACCTTTGCGCAACTGCTAACGCAGCTGCAAGATTACGCGCGCTTGGTGAAAGTACCTGGCGTGACATTTTCGCCGGAAGATATTGAACAAATCCTGTTTGCACGGGATGAAATTGTGGTGATGGCGCAAATACTAGCACTCAATATCGATGATTTGGAGCAGCGTTTTAACGCGCGCTTGCAACAAGAGATTGGCACTGAAGAATGGGCGTTAACTGAAGCGCAAAATCCAGCCTCAGTATTGGGTTTGGCGCGCACACTAGACCGCTGGTTGTGTCTGATAAAACACCCACAGAGTAGCGCAGGTGAAAATCTGTATGGTTTGATTGAAAGCGTTATTCTCGGGTTGGCCAAAGAACTGTATCGCGTGCATGGTGTCATGCCAGAGCGAGTCAAACAATCGCAGTATTTTTCCTCGCACTTTATGCATTTGATTACTGCAGGCGAGCAACCGAGTGAAACACGTGAACGTGATAATGCCAATAAACATATTGAATTAAATATTCGTTCACTTTATGTCTCGCTGTTGAAAGCAGTCGATATGATACAGGCCAGTGCCCGGCAACTATTGCCGGAATCCATGCACAGTAAAAATCACGATCCAGCACTGGCGCTGCGCATTGCTTTTATTACGCTCTACCAAAAACTGCAACACCGGTTAAATCGTTTTACGCTGGATTTTATCGATTTCTATTTCACCCAAATATTGCAGGCAAAAACTCGTCCAATCCAGCCCGACAGTGTGTATTTGGTATTTCAGCCTGGTGCGAAAGAGCGCGATATTCGCTTGCCCAAAGGCACTGAGTTTTTTGCTGGTATCGATAGTGCTAGCCGCGATATTGTTTATGCCTCTGATGATGAGGTGATTATTAATGATGCTCAGGTAGAACAGCTCTACAGTTTATTTTTTCCGCGCGTTAAGCTCGATTTACGCGCGCCTGCAACTGCGCGTAATAGCGTGGAAAAAAATCAAAAATCCCCTTCCCGTGCCAGTGTTTCCCTGGCAGATGGCTGTTGGCTTAATGTCATCAATGCCCAACCCAAAGGAGATAAAAAAACACGCGATAAATTTACCGCCCAACCTTTTTTTGGTGCAGCGCGCAATCTCACTAATAGTGATGGTCGTGCGAGTGATGCAGCAATGAGCGCCCGCCTCGGATTTGCTGTGGCGAGCAACGTACTATTACTGCGTGAGGGACAACGGCATATTACCGTTGAATTGGCATTCGAAGATATTACCCGCCAGCCGTGGAGTAAGCTCAATAATATCCTGCGCTATTTACCCAATATCAAAGATAATATTGCTGATGATAAAGCAAAGTTTTTTGCTTATTTCAGCAAACTATTTCAACTTAGCCTGACGACGGCGGAAGGTTGGTTGGATATTGCGGAATATAAACCAGCCTACAGCGCTATCGATGCCAGTATCAAACCTAATGCCGTGCGCCTAAGCTTTCTGTTGCCGGAAAATACCCCCGCCATTAGCGGATATCAAACGCAAGTGCATGGCGATCCACTTACTACTGCGCTACCAGTATTACGTTTTACGCTAAAAGAAAATTACCTGCAGTATCCTTACGACATTCTGAAACAGTTAGTGCTTAAAGAAGTGCGCATTCAGGTCGATGTAAAAGGCTGCCATGATTTGTTGTTGCACAATAATATTGGCCAGCTTTCACCGCTCGCCCCTTTTACTCCTTTTGGCCCCATGCCGGACGTAGGCTCCTATTTTATTGTTGGTCACGAAGAGACACGCAGCAAACAGTTAAGCTCATTGAGTGTGGATGTTGAATGGAGTAGTTTGCCGATCAACGCTGGAGGATTTAGCAGTTGGTATCGCAATTACTTACACCCGAAAGATAACCATTTATTTGTTGCCAGTGTCAGCGTATTAGCCGATGGCCGCTGGCAGCCAGCGGGTGTCGATAACAATCAAACTCTGTTTAACTTTCCATTAAAAAATGGGACTGCACATTTAGTTACATCTAAAACCCTATCGGCCAATAGTGCGATTCCGTTTTATAAAGCGCAGGACCAATACCAGGCCAAGCGTCCTTTTACCTATTCGCCGCTAACCCGCTCCGGGCTATTTAAATTTACCCTGCAAGGGCCACTAGGGGCATTTGGTCATCGCGAGTATCCCAACTTACTTGCGGAAGTATTGACCCACAACACCCGGGTAAAACACCCGCGTTTTGCGCGGCCAATTCCCAATCCACCCTATACACCGGAAATCAGCGCGATACGTTTGAATTATTCTGCCGTGTCGATATTGACCCTATCTGACACCGGGCGTGAAGATGATCCCTGCTACAAAGATCAATTTTTTCATTTGCATCCACTGGGCTGGGAAGCCATATCGCCACTGCGCCATCCGCGGTTGTATTTGCTGCCGCAATATCCTGATGATGGCTCGCTCTTTATCGGCATTGCAGCAAGTCCAATTCAACAGCTAAGTCTATTTTTTCATTTGCAAAATAATTCTTTGCCGCTGAGTGATGAATTGTTGGCGCAGGCGCGTCGCGAAGGCCGCAGCGGATCGCTCACCCCGGCTGCTTTGGTCAGCTGGTCATACTTGAGCGACAATCAGTGGAAGTCACTTAATCCACGTCATATTTTGAGCGATTCCACCGAGGGTTTTATGACCTCCGGCATAATCACCCTGACCATGCCGGACAAAATAACTGCTGCCAACAGTATTATGCCCGGCGGATTGTATTGGTTAAAAATCAGTGCCAACCAAGCGCTAACGCATTTCAGTGACTTGTTTTCTGTTTATGCGCAAGCGGTAAAAGTTACTTGGCGTTCAGGTACGCACCCTCCGGCTGAGCAACCCATGCAACTTCCGCCGGATACGATTAAACGCCCGCGTCAGACAATTGCCGGAATTACCGGTATCAGCCAGATCACCGGCTCTTTTGGCGGCGTGCCTGCAGAAAATCTTGCCCATTTACGCACTCGTATCAGCGAGCGTTTGCGTCACAAAAATCGGGCACTAACTCCGCTCGATTACGAAATGTTAATTTTGGAAAAATTTCCACAAATATATAAAGTGAAATGTTTTGCCAATTTGTGTACTGATCCACAAGCTCCGGTTAGCCCCGGACACTTATTGATTATTCCGATTCCACATCGCCAGGCTACTGAAGAACAAGGATTTAAACCCTATTTTGACGGCCACTTAATGTTATCCATTAAAGAATTTATCGCGCCCTTAACACCGCAGTTGGTACAGCTGACGGTAGAAAATCCAGTCTATGAAGAAATACAGGTGCGCTGTGCGGTGCAATTTAAAAAAGGCCTGCATATAGGTCGGCATCAAAACCTATTGAACCAGGCGTTATGCGATTACCTGTCACCTTGGAGTGAACAAGGCAACAGAGTACATTTTGGGTGGAGTGTAAACGAACAAGAAGTGAAATCATTTATTCACAACCTGCAATACGTTGAACACGTTACCGATTTTTCTTTGTTGCGGATTGCACCGCAAGGTGAGGGACTATTTATTCTGGACGACACCGGCAGCGTAGAAGGCGACGAGAAATACCGCCAGACTTTAAAGCCAACTTACCCTTGGAGTACGGCGGTACCTTTGCCGCACCACTATCTAGATACACTGGATCAGCATCGCCAGATTGACGCCCTGCGCACGGGTGTTGATGAACTGGAAGTGGGCAGTACTTTCATCATTCCCTAATAGGCAAGCACGATGGAAAAATTAGATAGAAACGCGCTGAAAAATAAATTCAAGAAAGGAAAAATGCCATCAGAGCAGGATTTTTCCAACCTGATCGATTCAATGGTCAACATTCTTGAGGAGGGCTTTGATAAAACCAGCCGCGATGGTTTAAAAATTTCCCAGCTGATGGGCTCGGGTAGATTATTCAGTTTCTATAAAAATATCGCGGTGGAAAGTCCGCAGTGGTTTCTCGAACTGAGCACCAATGAAAATAAACTGCATTTTGGCACCCCTAATTGTCCACGCGTATTAAGCCTTTACAGTCATAGTGATGATAGTCAAGGCAATTTGCGTGTGGCGGTAGGTATTAATAAAGAAAATCCGCAGACCACTCTCGATGTTGAAGGCACTATCGCCTGTACTGGGCGTATGGGCAAAGTCGGTGAGATGGCCGTGCCAGCCGATGGCGACTGGCATGACATTACCAGTGCGCTAACTGGCTGTGAGGCGTTTGAAGTAATGGCTGGAGTGGGCGGTCAGGATGCCGATGGAAAATATGCACTGCTGCACGCCATAGCGTTGAACACATTTAATGGCAAAAGTAGTATCAATACTCAGGATGCGCATTTTGGTAATAAATGTAACCGTATTGAATTGCGTTGGCAGCCGGTACCGGAGCAAGGGCAGTTTCATTTTAAATTACAAATGCGCGTGCAGTGCTCTTACGGCAAAAGTATCTGGATTAAATATCACTTGGCGCGCCTGTGGTTTGATCCTCTGATGTTGGACAGCAGCCAAGCGCCCAACAAATAAATTGTATTAAACAGACGTTAATTCAATTCGATTAAACAATGCATGAGCGACCAAAATGACTGAATCCTGTGCGCGAGAATTACATTTTTACCTGACGCTGGAACAGAGTAGCTTGATTCTGGAGGCATTGGTTGAGCTGCCGTTTAAGCAAGTGTTTGAAATAATTGGCCAATTAAATCATCAGGCACAACAATTTTATCAAACCGGAGCCGAGCGCAGCGCGCCAGCACTTTTTATCATTAGCGCTGTAGATTTTAGTATTTGTATCAAAGCGTTGGGTGAGTTGCCCTATAACCGCGTGTGCCAACTGGTTAATTATTTGCATCAACAATTACAAACTCAACAGGCCGATTCAAGCAACAAGAAAACGACACAGATAACTGCGCGAGAATCGCATCAATGAATTCGTCTGATGTCATTTCGCGTCTGCAGGAAGACCCGGATGGTCTCGACTTTGCAAATTTGCGTGCAGAGGGTATTGCGCGCGTACAGGAACTTGCGGGCAATATTTGGACGGATTACAACCTGCATGATCCAGGCGTCACCATTTTGGAACAATTGTGTTTTGGTTTAAGTGAACTAGCCTATCAAACCAATGTGCCGGTGGCCGATTATCTTGCCAATGAGCGTGGGCTGATTGATTTTAACCAATACGCGCTATACAAACCGCAAGACATTTTTCCTACTCGACCAGTGACGGCAGAAGATTACTGCAAACGTTTACTGGATGAAGTCCCTGAACTAGATGCCGTTACTCTTACTACGCTTGATCCTCCTGCGGATTATGGCGCTTGTTTATATCAAATTGCGATTAAGCTATTAGAGCCGTTGACGGGGCCTGCGTATAGCGATGAACTAAAACAACAAATAATGCAAAAAGTGCAGCGTGTTTTTGTTAAGAATCGCAATCTGGGCGAAGATCTTGCCAGTGTCCGGATTGAGCAGAGCGAAGCCTGTTTTTTAAAAGGTGTGATTGAAACCACAGGTAAACGCAACCCTGCGGCAATTTATGCCGATGTTTTTTTTCAGGTCGCGCGCAAAATTTCGTCCAATATTCGAATAGATCGTTACGAAACGCTGGTACAACAAAAAATGGATCTGGCGGATATTTTCTCCGGCCCGTTAACTCGCCATGGCTATATCCACAGTGAAGATCTCAATACCTATAACAGTACTACATCATTAGATGAGCTCAGCGGGTTGGTAGCACAAATCGAGGGGGTGAAAAAGGTCTATCGTCTGGAATTGGTCGATAGTACCGGTAAGCTTTTAAATAGCCACGCGTTTGATCAAAAATCGTTTTTTCTTAAATTCCCCGAAAATGTTACGCAACAGCAATGGCTTAATATTGATTTTAACCCCGGAAAAACGACTGATCCGGCAGGTGTGGTAAAAGCGCGTGGAGACACCATTGATATCCTCATGGAGGAGGCGCGACGTGCATTAGAAAAATTGGAATTTGAATACCGCGCATTCCGCACCAACAAAACTAATGCTGCCAATTTTTATTCCCTACCGCAGGGGCGACCACACAATGATGCGGACTATTATTCCATTCAACATCATTTTCCCAATGTCTATGGCATTAATGCTGCGGGTGTACCGGGTGGAGAGTCGGCTACGCGCAATATGCAGGCGCAACAACTTAAATCTTATCTTTATCCATTTGAACAACTGCTAGCCAATATGCTTGCGCATATCCAGAATCTGCAACAGCTGTTCAGTTTAAATGAACAGCCTAATCACAGCTATTTTGCCCAGTACCTCGACAATCATCACATCCCGAATTTTATAGAGCTTTACGCGGACACCAATATTGATCTGGCGGAAATTCAAGCGGTGCAGGCCCGTCATGATCAGGCTTGTGATCGCAAAAGTCGTGCGCTGGACACATTACTTGCACTTTATGGGGAAGAGTTTTCGCAGGACGCGCTTTTACATTTCAATTATTATCATCAAGAGCAGCCGGATTATTGGGCGATCGACAACAAAATTCGCTATCTATTGCATTTAGTTGAAATCAGTAACAGCCGTTCGGGTGCATTTGATACCAGCACAGCTCACTGGCAATCGAGTAATCTTGGAAGTCTGCACAAAAAAATCAATATCCTACTCGGTATCCAACAGCTGGATAGCCTCGTGCATTTATCGCAAAGTTTTGCCGCTAATCAAATAAATTTGGTTGATGATAAAACGATTTTTGAGCGCACCGATACGGGAGAAATAAACAACATTGGGCAGCAACTGGTTCCTGCGCTAAAAGTAAAACAGCAGCAGAAATTACAGCAGTGGAATTACACACCGAACAAAAGCCTCACCTTAAGCCCAGCGATGATGTGCGAGGGGACAAGTATAGATGCTTATCGTTTGCGCCCACAGGCGCAAGGCGATCTGGTTGACGTGTATTTCTATTCACAAGCACATCAGCGCGCAGCATCACTAAAGAAATCGATGGAGCGAGATCAAGCTATTGCTTATGTACATAAATTCAAAAAAATAATTACCGATATCAATGCGAGTTCAGAGGGATTTTATCTACTTGAACATATTCTGTTACGGCCTCGCGGAGAAACAAAAAAAGCTGAGGAAGATCAAACTGCAGTTGCAGATGACTATTACCACTGCCGCCTAAGCTTTATCTTTCCGCTATGGACTGCGCGATTTGCCAATCCGGCATTTCGCCAGTTTGCTGAAAAAACCATTGCCAATCACTTACCCGCCCATCTATTTCCTCAGGTCTATTGGCTGAGCTTGCGTGACATGGAGAGCTTTGAACGCTACTACCAGCCATGGCTGGATGCACTGCATCAATATGAACAACAAAAATTGAACGCGGATATCAGCAGCGCCACTACAAAATCGCTTGATCGAGCAGCACAACGATTGCGCACATGGCTTGAGCAAAAAAACCCTTCTGCAGCTTACTGGATCTAAGTCATGCAAACTGAGCATCGCATTGATGAGTTGATTGTTGATCTTTCGTTTAACACGACCAGGCTTGCTCGTCATGAAACTGCACTGCTCAGTGAGTGGCTCAGTGAAGATTTGTTACCCGCGTTGGACAATCTTTTTTCGCACTATGCTCCTGGCAAACAAATACTACGATTTGAAACGCTGGAATTTAATTTAGGTAATCTTACCAGTCGTAATTATCAACAAACGATTCGTGAACAACTGCTAATTCAGTTCGCGCAGCTATTGCAAACGCAATTATTGGCTGTGATTCCAGAGTCTAAGTGCTTAACCGCAGACCGCTTGAATAGTGATAGTGGACAGGGTCACTTAGCGCTACAACAACTATTAAGGTATCTCGCAACCGGACAGCTAGCTGCTCATTATCCAAGTGATTTTACCTCGCTTGAATCGCGACAAAATAAGCAAAGCAGAGCAGAAATTAAATCAGCTCTTCATGGACAATTGTTAGATGCAGTGATTGCACAACACAATATTGCCGATCTATTGCGTGAGTTGCCGCATCGCGATGCACTTATCCAGCGGTTACTGACACAATTTTCAGTAATACAGCGGATGGAATTATTGCGCCAACTGGCACCACAACACGTGCAATGGGTGATTGCCTTACTCGATTTACTGCACTTTTTTGAAAATAATAGTCAAGCAAAAGGTGTTCAATTATTGGATGAACAAGCAATAAGATTGCAGCAAAGCGTTTGGCAGGCGCTGTTACAGCTCGGATTGACGCAACCTAACGCTAATGAACAGGTTTGGATAAATGATATTTTGCCGCGGTTGGCGAGCACACTATCGTTAAGTGAAATTCAACTGCGTCAGGATTTGGTAACACTTGCACTGCCAGTTAATAATACGGAATTATTAAACCTGCAAGTACAGATTGCGAAGTCGCTGCAGGCGAGTAATCTGGCGGAAGGCAAGGTGGAAATTCCGCTGCAAATAATTCCCGCTCAATCGGATGCCAGACAGAATCAATCAAGTGGCGATGAGATACCAACAGGTAGCTCCCAACAGACTCAGGAGCTATGGCGTCAACTACTGGCTGCAGCATGGATTCGCGCCGATGCACAACAATTACAGAAATTCTGGCCACAACTAATAGCACATGAACAAGCATTATTATTGGCATCGATCCAGCATTATTTGCCACAGGCTGAAATTCGCCAACAGTTAATGTTGCGCTTACCCCTTAGTTTACAGATTGACATAGTTGCCCTGCTGGCGCCTTGGTTAAAGAATACTTTTAATCGTTTACAACAACAGGCGGCCCAGCTAAGTAACTATATTGCTGTGCAAATAGAGCCATTTCCGACAACAGCAACTGCAAACAAAAAAAATAACGACAATAACCAATCTGATCCACAATCAGCGGAATTGGTCGCTCGTCAACTATGGGAAATTTCTCTTGGTCTGATATTGGATAACAAGTCAAAAAATATAAATTCTGAAATATCTAGCCATGTCTTTTTAAAGGATTTGGCAAAACGTTATGCAGAACTACACAATCTGGAAAGCACCGCCTTACATCAAATATTTGAACAATTCGTTTTTGATCATAAACAAGAAAATATACTGGAGAACGAAAATTTCTCTCGCCAAGATAAACAAGCTAATAGTACAGAGTTAACAGGAATTGCTCACTCATCAGCAAAGGAGGCCGCAAACCATAACAGCGCTCCATTAGAGACGACACTCCCTACCGCGACTGCTGGGGAGGACAAGTATCCTTTAGCTGACGATAACCTAATCACTATTAGTGATCATCAATTATTTGATCTGTGTTTACGTTTAAAAAGCGGTTCCCAAGCGTGGTCCTCACTTGCTCTTGATGTGGCTTTATTAAAACGTTTGATTAGTAGCTATATACGTCTCGGGCACAGCGCGACCGGTGAAAATTGTGCTGACTTCGTTGCGGCTATAAATAACCACGCGCAATCCAGTCATGTACCCTCTGCGTTTTATCTTGCGGTATTACAGGCATTGATCGCCGATCAATTGATTGATCTTGAGTTGATTGCACAACAGATACCATCTAATGCAATGGCGTTAGCCGATAAAAATAACAATCTTTCAATCAGTGAAAATACTGAAATCGCAAAGGAACTAAACTCTATAAAAAATCAGCAGAAAATTTCACAAGGAATTACAGCTGCTGGTACTACAGAAATAAATAATATGGCCGCCATCGCGCAGGCTCTTCTATCAAACCGACAACCATCAGTTCTATTACAAGCGTTAGAATTCGATAAACTGCAATGGCAGCAATTAACCATTGCAGTGATCCAGCAGGCACCATTTTTTGATCAAGAAGCGCGGGCAGAACTGACGGCTGCAAGTCAAACACCGATCAACCAACTAGTAAATCCGGCGGCTTATTACCAAGCTATTATTACGGCGATTATCGAACGTCAACCGCTTGATTTGGAGGCGATTGCGATAACAGCGAAAGGCGATAACACGCAGTCGGCAAAAAATAGCTTATACAAAGATACTGCAGAGCCAGCAGAGAAAAATATGATTTACGATCGCAATCAAGAAATGGCTCAACCCGCAACAAAGACGGGCATGCAAAACCCAGCGCGAACCACTACCGTCGATGTTGGGCAAATATTTACTCAAGATTCTGCAAAAGTCGCATCCGAATCACTTGTTGAGACTCGCTTGCATGAAGAAAACGCTGGCGTTGAACAAAAACAGGAATCTGTGCAACAAGCGACAGAACTAAAATTTGAAACATCTATGCGCAATAGCGCAGAAGAAACAATGGACATTGCTGCGCAGCTCAAAACCGAATCAGCTTCTGAGGCTCGCTTGCATAAGGAAAACGCTGGTGCAGAACAAAAACAAGAAGCTGTTCAGCAAACAACGGAATTAGAAACTGAAAAATCAATGCGCAGTAGTGCACTGGAAAAAATACCACCAACTGCGCAACACACAACCGAGCTAGTTGCTGAACATTATTTGCAGCAAGAGATTGCTGGCATTGAACAAAAACAAGAAACTGTTCAACAAGCATTAGAGTCGGATACTAAAAATTCAACTCGCCATAGTGCGCAAAAAGTTGCGCAAACTTCAAAGCAAGATATTACTCAATCCGCACCAGCGATAATCACATCAGCTAGCAGCATTGTCGATATCGCAAAGGCTCTGTTATCCGAACAGCAACCATCAGTTCTATTACAAGGTTTAGAATTCGATAAACAGCAATGGCAGCAATTAACTATTGCAGTGATCCAGCAGGCACCATTTTTTGATCAAGAAGCGCGGGCAGAACTGA
>CAXAVL010000058.1:0-20770 GCA_963971905.1 uncultured Cellvibrio sp. | reverse complement strand
AAAATTATCTTCGTTACTGGTCAGTGTTCCGGAGCGATTGAACGTGCCAAGGGTATGTCCGCCATGTACTTCGCCTGGCTCTTCCTCACTTCCTTCTTCATGTTCGCCCTCTTCTTCATGAGCGCCAACACCTTCTGATCCAGCAATAGGGCCAGTAATAACAACGTGCTTTTTCTTATGACGACCTTCTTGAGCCAAAACAAATTGGTAGGTACCAATAACACGCTCTGCATCAACGGCAGATTCTTCCATTGATCCTTTAACTACTTGGTAGCAGCCTTTGAGTGGCTTAACTTTGTCGTCGTAGTGTTTGTCACCTGCAATCGAAAAAGCAGAGAACATCAAGCTTGTGGTAGCTGCCAGCAGGGTGATAGCGAATTTTTTGGTGGTCTTCATAAATACTCCTTTAGATTGTTAGTAATAAATTAAAGTTAGTGGTACTGCATCCAATCAGGATTCTTTGATATTTTTCAATATTTAACCGGGCAGCCATGTTGAATGCCTGGCCATTTTTTGCCAGCGGCAACTTCTGCATTAGCGAAAAACTCAAAGGGAAAAATAGCAAAATAGATAAATAGCTTTTTCATCGCATTCTTATAAATCATCAGATTTGTTTGTTGCACACTATTTTCACAATGTGAAGAATGCATTTACTAACGGCTAGGCTATAATTAAGTTGCTCAATCCTTCCTGATGAATCATCCGCCAACTTTTCTAAATGCTAAATCCTGTAGTAGCTACAGGTTCAATACCTATTTTCAATTTAAATGAAAATCTTTCAATTATTTTTTATGAAAATAATTTTCTGGGTGTAAATTCAGGAAAGGGAATGCGACGGGAGCTATCGCAAAGAAGAGTGAGCCTGTAATATTTTTAAGATATTGAAAAGTGCAGTGAAATAGTTGCGAAAAGCTTGTGAAATAAATCACAAGCATTTTTGACTTAGATGAGGTGGGGTATTTTTAGAATTATTTATGTAGAGCATTCCAGCCAACAATTCCGGCTCTCATAACAGAAACGTTAGGCCAGCCATTTGTTATTGCTCGGTTTGCAGCTTCAGTCGAAGCGCCGCATGACTCGTTGTAACAATAAAAAATTAGTCCGGTATTTTTATCGGCTGGTAACTCACTGAGTGCATACTTGTCATAACTACTCAGTTTAATTGCGTTCGGAATAACACCTTTCTCATTTCGGACTGACTCTGGATTGACGTCTAGCACAACTGTGCTGGTTGATGGTTTTGTAACGGCTTGAGCAACTTCATCAACTGTTGAAAATTTTACGCCCGCTTCCGGGGCTGGTTCAAAACATGAGCACGATGTGATTAATGCTGTCAGCATCACGATGGCGAATTCTTTTCTAATACGCATGACTTTTTACCTGCGATTGTCGAGTGTTGTAATCGTGTTGGTTGCATCATAGTTGATCTGCTTGGTTGCGCAGATATAGGCGCTGCCCTGTTACGGGCAGCGTTAAGATGACAACTAACGATGTGATCGAATAAGTGTTCAGCTTTTGTTGGTATCAACGCCGCATTGATTTGGACCGCAACCAGAATTTGGCGCTTCGCAACACGCAGCCGCTTTTTTACGGCGAGCGTAGATAAAATAACCGGCAATGATTAGCAATAAAGGAATACCACACAAAAGAACTTCCTTGAATTGGTCCGATGCAAAAAAAGCAGCAAATGCAGCAGAGCTCGCACCTACTAAAAACACACCAGCCAATGGAATCGTGCAGCAGGCCACACAGGCAGCAACAGCTAAACCTGGTATCCATTTACTTTTTTTTGTTGTCATATAAAATCCTCCGCGACATATGTATGACCCCAGTTAAGGGGAATGCCACAAAGGATAAAAGCTGTAGTCACTACAGATACAAGAGATTTGAGTTAATTGGATTTCCATCCCCAAATAATAATGCTCATCCCTAAAAAAGTTATTGCTGCACCGAGATAATCCAACATAGATAACTTGATTCCATCTACAATTCTCAGCCACAGTAATGCTACGATCACGTAGGCTCCGCCATACGCGGCATAAACACGACCACTGGCGGCAGGATGAAGAGTTAATAGCCATACGAATAGCATTAAACTGATTGCAGCGGGTATTAGCAGCCAAATACTTCCTCCCTTACGTAGGTAGAGGTAGGGAAGATAACAACCCACTATTTCGGCAATAGCTGTAGCAAAAAAAAGACATCCAGTTACTAAATAGCTCATTAAAAGCACTCATCATTCAAAGTTGGATTTACAGCCTAGCAGCAATTCTTATACGCTTGAATACTCAAGCGAACACAAAGCTGTTACAAAAAAGGTACCTACATGTCTTATACATATTTAACCGATCTCATTAACGAGCTATTTGGAACAGATATTCATCTTCCAATTGCCATGTTTGGAACGTTTGTCGGCTTGGCAATTATTGTTGCTGTGTATCTGGTACAACGTGAGGTTCAAAGATTCGTAAAACTGGGCTTGCTCTCTGGATTAAAAGCAAATTCGGCTAAGCTAATTGGTGACCTAGCTATGGTTGCTGTTTTGTTCGGTGTGATGGGCGCGAAATTATTTGACGTAATTGAGCGCCCCGCAGATCTTTTTAACGATCCTATTGATGCAATTTTTTCATCAGGTGGATTTTCAATTTATGGTGGATTGATATTTGGCTTTTTAGCAGGTGTTATTTTTCTGAAAAAAAGATCGATCCCTATTGTACCTATGCTCGACGCAGTAGCTCCTGCCTTGATTCTTTCCTACGGAATTGGTCGCCTCGGCTGCCAGATATCAGGAGATGGGGATTGGGGTGTAGCGGCTGATATGAGCTTAAAACCAGAATGGCTACCAGAATGGTTTTGGGCGCAAACATATGAAAACAATGCTCTTGGGGTAGTAATAAACTCTCCCGGTGTCTATCCAACTCCGCTTTATGAAGCGCTAATGTCATTTTGTATCTTTATTTTTTTGTGGAGTGTCAGAAAGCGTCAACAGGCAGTAGGTCAATTATTCTTTATCTATCTCATTCTCAGTGGATTGGAGCGTATTCTGATAGAAAAAATTAGAATAAATCAGGAATATAGTTTCTGGGGTATTAATGCAACTCAAGCTGAAATTATATCGGTCTTTTTAGTCGCATCTGGCTTGATCGGTTTCTTGAAGCTTTCTAAATCGCGTTACATACCAAAATTATTTTTTCGTTATTTGTAATGGGTGCGTTAACCGCGTGCGCTACTTGCTAATAAAACTGCTGTATTCACAGGTAATGAAGTTGGAGTAAATACCCGATCCTAACCCTACGGCAGGGGTGTAAGGCGCTAATGACCTTGTACCCGTAAGCATTCGAATTCGATCCATTTTGTGGGTGGATGATATGCGACAAGACATGCATACGCTGTCTCGCCCGGAGTTAACTCATTTGCATTGGCAACATGCGTAACCAGCTCACCATTGAATACCAACGCTGCAAGACCGACTAGGATAGCTATCTTCCACCAAAGCCTATCAATCCCTATCGTTACCGTCATCAACATCCCGACACGATCAGAGCCCTCGGGGCTCATGTTTCCTTTGACCTCAACGGGCAATTTTGAATCTGACAATTTTTTCACAATGATTCCTCAAGATCAGCGAGCTTAAACTTAGTAAGCCTCAATCACTCCAAGGCAGTTGACGCAGAGTAGCCTGCCGTCACGACCTCAAATTTGGCACTTTCCAAACTGGAATTCCTCTTGTGGGATTTCCAGGCATGAGTGCATTAAACAGGTTGGAAGTGGGAAAGTATTTTTGCGCGCGCAAAAATTTGACAGTGATGATTCGTGACGGCAGGGGTTTGGAATTCAGGGGTGAACGGAAGTATGGCGGTTATTCGCCTTGTCTTTAAATGAATATGCCCGGTGGATTGCACCGGGCATATTTGATCACTCAACTAGCGAATGATCAGGGACAGCAAGGCATATCACCGGTACAGCATGCTGCACCAATAGCACAGCAGGTGGCAGCCGCCAGCACTATCCCAGGCGTTATCATTGCAGTTAAACCAGCAAATACTTTCAATAATTTAGCTTTCATAAATACCTCTTGAATAATGTGGATGATTTTGAATTGGTCACTTATTCAATGGGTGGACGCCATATCACATGAAGGTTTAACGAGTAATAGGTGGTGAAAAGCGAATTGCCTGAAGTTGTAGAATTTCGTTCGTCTCCTGATGCCAATCGCATTCCGGTAATGCCGGGTGAAATACAGGGAGAACACGTCTTTGAGGATGCCATCATTACACAGCATGGCGCGGCATCGTCATAGCAGTCATGACTATTACTGGCATAGGCTGTGTCTGCCATCTGGAAAACAATGGCAAAAACCAGTAATACAATTTTCCAGAGCTTACGGGTGAGCATCTGCTTGCCAGTGATGGGTAGGTGAAGATTGTTCTACGATAGAAGAAATTCAGGTGCAACGCAACGCTTTCACTTTGGGCAAACTTAGGCTTTATGTAAATTTCATTCGCTACTGCGATGGTCAGTACATCAGCCAATGAATTGATTGAATGGCCAGTAGACGGTGTGCCGCGCACCAGATGGTAGGCACTCATACCAAACTGACGTGGTCCTTCATAGTCTACTAATAAGGTATCACCGACGAACAGGCATTCTTCTACTCTATAGGAAAATGGAGAAATAAATAGGCGGCTATTCTGGCGAGAACTTCTTATCAACATCCGCATCATCCGATTCCTAAATTATCTATGATACCGATAATCAAGACCCTCGCACTCGCCGGGCTCTAAGTTGCAACCAATCCACAGGAAAAATCGCTAACCACGCAAAGTACACCTTCTAAAGCCTTTAATAGCTAAAAGGTTTTGCTAAGGGTAATTTAAGTTAAAAGGGCTAAATTGGGTGGCCTATAGCAACCGGCCCACTTTATGAAATGGAAATTTTACAGACATTCATGCTGCATAATGGCACTAGCGCATGTCACATTTGCATCAGATGCTGTCCCCACATTCACAATTGATATAACCAAACATACTTTTGATGCGGAAGTAATGGTTGTGCCTGCCAATACAAAGATAAAACTAATCGTTCATAACCATGATGAAACAGCAGAGGAGATCGAAAGTCGCACGCTCAAGATTAAAAAAATCATAATGGGGAATTCAGCAGCCTTCGTATTTATTGGCCCCTTACCTGAGGGAGATTACTCTATCATTGGCGCTTTTAACCGCAGAACAGCCACGGGTGTAATTCGAGCGCAATCAAAAGCAAAAATTAGTTATTAGCACACAGCTACACAGCAGCCAAAATACTCACCTTATTAAACCTTAAGTTTCCCTTAATAATTTTCCGATAATCTTAGTATATGAAAGATGAATAGCGATTCACTTTTTTGAAATTACGATTGAAGTCTTGGTCAAACCTAAGTGTTAATTAAGTCTTCTATTTTAATATAATTTCTTTTCATTACTTGATGTGCCCTATGCCGTATGACAGATAGTAACAATCGATTTTTTGCGTCGCACTTTCTAATACCGCTTTTAACTCTGGCTGTCCTTTCGATAGCAATTGACATAGCTGATATTGATCGATTAATGGCAGATTATTTCTACGCTATTCAAGGCAATAGCTGGGCATGGAAGGATAGCTGGCTAACCGAAGTGTTTTTTCATAAGGGTGGGCGCAGTGCGTCTATTATTCTTGCGTTGATATCACTGGTGCTCCTAGGCCTATCTTTTTTCAATTTGACATTGGCTGCTCATAAAAAGCCTCTCCTTTATCTATTTTTAGCAACCGCCGGTAGTAGTTTGCTTATCGGATTTTTAAAGTCTAGCCTCGCCATCTCATGCCCCTGGGAGTTTGATCGTTATGGCGGCCAACTTGGTTACAGTTCGGTAGTGGAACAGTTACTTATACGAAATGGTGCGGGGTGCTTTCCTGCAGGACATGCGAGCGCAGGATATGCCTGGATTTCCAGTTATTTTTTCGGCCTATATTATCAATCCAGATGGCGTTGGGTAGGACTAGGAGCTTCTATGATTGCTGGTGCCGTGTTTGGCTTTGTGCAACAAATCCGAGGCGCACATTTTATTTCTCATGATCTATGGACACTTGCCATTTGTTGGTTTTTCTCACTGGCGTTGTTTCTATTCTTCTTTAAAGAAAAATCTAAAAATCGGTCAACATGGAATTGATATGTCTATTAGTATTTCCGCGACGGCACAGAATGGAACCTTAGATCAGAAACTAAGTGCAACTCAATTTTCTATATTCTGCGCATTATTCTTTGTTATTTTTTACAACTCCTCATTTTTTGAGGCTGTCTTTGCCTTGGTGGATTATTCAACGCTCAGAGGTTTTATTTTTATCACGAATATAAGTCTAGTACTATGGCTATTTACATCCATAATTATTTCACTTATTACATTACCCTATATAGTTAAAATTATTTTTCCAATTCTTTTCGTAACTGCGTCAATTGTTACCTACTTTATGGATGCTTATGGTGTTGTAATTCATCGTTTAATGATCCAGAACGCCGCCGAAACTGATTTCTCTGAAACCAGAGATTTATTCAATATGAGTCTCGTTTTATATGTCGTTGCACTAGGGTTACTTCCGGCGTTATTAATACTAAAAATTAAAATTAGTTATGAAGAATTCAAAACAGAGTGCTGGCGAAAAACCAAGTTCATAGCTATCGCTTTTATGGGATGTCTTGCATTGATAATGAGCATGTCAATGGACTATGCGTCATTTTTTCGTAACCACAAAAACATTCGTCAAATGGCCAATCCTCTAAATTTTATCTACGCAGGTCTTTCATATGCAGCTACAAGTAATAAAATTATTGAAGTAAAACCTATTGAGAATGATGCGGCGATTAATTCATTTGGTAAATCCCTTGTCAAACCAACACTATTTATCTTAGTGGTTGGAGAGACTGCGCGAGCCGATCATTTTGGTATAAATGGCTATAAACGCGATACAACTCCGCTGATTGCCCAGCAAAATATCATCAATTTCCCAAAAGTGACTTCGTGTGGCACCGAAACCGCAGTATCTGTACCTTGCATGTTCTCTGCATTCGGGCGCAGCGGGTATTCAGATTCTAAAGCTAAATCACAAGAGGGGCTTTTAGATGTAATTAATCATGCAGGAATTAGTGTTTTATGGCGTGATAACAATTCTAGTTGTAAAGGTACATGTAATCGTATCGCTTTCGAAGACATGCAGCGCCTTCAGGTACAAAATATTTGTAATGATCGCGAATGCTTTGATGAAATTTTGTTGCATTTGTTGGATGAAAAGATTGCCGCCGAAAATGGTAGTAAGGTAATTGTGTTGCATCAAAAAGGTAGTCATGGGCCTGATTATTTTTATCGTTACCCAGACGATAAAGAGGTTTTCACTCCAGTGTGTAAAACCAATCAATTACAAAACTGTACCACTGAGGAAGTCATTAATGCTTACGACAACACCATTCGATACACCGATTATTTTTTAAATAGCGCCATCGAATGGTTGAAAACAAAAAGTAGCCAATACAACACGTCGCTACTTTACCTGTCAGATCATGGTGAGTCTCTGGGCGAGAGCGGCCTATACCTACATGGTATGCCATACGCCCTTGCTCCTAAAGAACAAAAACAAGTGCCGCTATTTCTGTGGCTATCAGATGACTATGCAAAAGCCAATGCTATCAATACTGAATGCCTTAAACAAAATAATACACTGGCTTACTCGCACGATAATCTATTTCATACTGTACTGGGTATGCTGAATATACAGACACAAATCTATAATCCCAACCTTGACATCGTTAAACCTTGCAGGACATCGATGGGAAATTAAAAATGTATTTTATTACATAAATATATTTCTGAAAAATAATCGCTTTAAGCATGACTTAAGTGTCATTTGGTAGGCTACTTCATACTCAATATTTTTTAATGTGAAAAATATTGAATCAGCCATGCTGTGAGGTCCTACCGTGAAAAGTAATCCAAAAATATGTTTGGTATCAATAGTGTCCATTATCTTCTTCGTGTGTTGTTATACTTGCGTTGTTAAAATAGTGGCGGGATCGCAAAATTCGTTCGCTTTCAGCAAGAAGATCTTTATCAAGATAATCGCCATTATCCACTAAGAGATCCTTGGCAACTACTGATTCGTGCGTATCTATATGAAGTCGGTTGGCCAATCGAAATAAATAGTTATTTTCTTCCGGTTTAGACTCATCAAAAATTGGGTGAATTTTGATATTGATTTTTATCGGTATTTTATTTTCCAGTGTTGTTTCGACTGCTTTCGCGCAGGGGTCTTCTGCACAAGGAACATCTAATTCGGTTGCACAAACCAGTGAAACCTGAAAATCCAAAAAAACGGACAGGTCGATGTGGATGTGTTCGAGGTATGGACGCTCGTTCCCTCATTAAGCTACTCTCATGCGGGGGGTAAAAGTACATCCGGTTTCGGTTTGCATGATTCCAATTTTTTGGGTTATGGAAAAACCATTAATATACTTCACACTAGCTCAGCAGAACGGAGTGGAGAATTATTTAATTACCGTGATCCTAATACGGGTTGGCATCAAACCGCATTGAATCTAAGCTATGCAGATAATAGTGATGGTAAGCATCAGTATTACGAGTGGGTTCGTCCTTACTTTGCGTTAAGTACAGTCAATGCGGGTGGTATTACGTACGAGCAGTTCGATCAGGAGGACAGTCTTTATAATGCAGGAGAAATAGTACAGACATTTGGCCATAGCTCTGAAAAACAGGAGTTTTTCTATGGTGCAAAAATGTCACTGAGTGATAAGCGCAATATTCATCGCTGGAATATTGGCTACACACAAGAGGAAGATATATTTTTTCCACTGGACAATGACCTCAGTGACAATCCGCTGCCACATAATCGCGATTTTAATACTAGTTGGATTGAATATGCGTATATCCATGATGGCTACATTGAGGCGAGCAATATCCAACAAATCAACCGTATTGAAGATATTAACCTCGGCCTTCAATCCAGAGTGCGCTTAGGTTTCGCCAATTCCTCTTATAAAGAATATGACAATAGCTATCAGTTTTCCCACAATATTAGTCAGCGCTTTGTTGTAAGCGAAGCAAATCTACTGCTCGCCGAGTTTCATTATGAGGGATTTTATAACGAGGGAAAAATTTACAATGGCATCCTTGAAGGAACCATTAATTATCACTGGCAAAATTTCGAATCAGGTCAATTTTATCTTTCACTTGAGGGTGCGCGCGGATTGCGTCTTTTCGGGGATAAGGCGCTGAGCTTGGGTGGCGATAATGGTCTGCGTGGATACCCGGCTTATTACCAAACAGGCGACAAGCGTTATTTGTTAACTATGGAGCAGCGCTTTTATGGTGAAAAAGAATGGTTTTCGCTGTTTCATATGGGGTATGCCATTTTTTATGATCAAGGGCGCGCTTGGGGGGATAGTTTGGTCCCGCAATCCGAAAACGGAACGTTACGCGATCTCGGTATGGGTTTGCGTATTTCTGGCACACGCAACGGCAGCCGCGATGATGGGGGGCACAATGTGCTTCATATTGATATTGCTACGCCGCTCGACGCGGGGCCAGATACATCTCAGGTACAGTGGTTAGTAAAAGTTAAACACTCATTTTAGTTAGCACAATATGTCTCAATAGATTATTTTTTCCGCATCGATATTTTTCTTACATTGTTGTCGTTCTTTTTGGAAACACCAGGCGTGCTGATAGTCCTGACTGATTCGAAAGGTCATTATTAAAAAGCTCTACGATCAAACCCAATCGATTTGCGATTGTCCGCACGATTGACAGCCCTAGTCCTGATCCTGGTTGGTCATTACCCAGGACTCGGTAGAAGGGATCGAATACCCGTGCTTGGTCTTCATCCGCAATACCTGGGCCTGAATCTCTGACTATCAATTCTGCGACGCTATTCTTATCACTCAACAAGATCTCAACATGCCCACCCTGCGGAGTGTAGCGAATTGCGTTTTCAACCAGATTTTTAATTAGAATTTGTAAATCGATTGGCTGACTATGGACCTGAATATCTTCACCAATAACCGCTACTTCAATTTTTTTAACTTCTGCCAATGGCAATAAATCTTCAAGAATTTCACGAAGTAATGTTTTTACGGGAATGGCTATGCTGGCTAGACTCTGTTCGTCTTGAGCTCTTGCCATCGTTAAAAGTTGTTCGATAAGTATGCGAGTGCGCTCAGTTGCTTGATGTAATTTCACCAAGCGTGTGTGCAAGCCTGGCTCCAGTCCGACTTCTACCAGGCGCTCAGCTTGCAATGAAATGGCAGTTAGCGGCGACCTTAGCTCATGCGCCGCATCGCGTACAAATTGTCGTTGGTGCGTAATGGACTCGCGCACACGCGCAAGTAGATGATTAATGGAAGCAATAAAGGGGGCAATTTCTGTGGCTAAATTATTTTCCGACAAGGGCATCAAATCACTGTCAGTACTCTGATTGAGTTGCTCCGCCATTTTCTTTAATGGTGAAAAGACCTGACGGATTAAATAAGCAACCCATAACAGTATTAATGGTATCAAAATGATGAGAGGCACTAGAGTATTCAAGGCGCTACTACGTGCAATCTCATCTCGCACTTCTGTTTGTTGAGCGACGAGTACACGCGAACCATTGCTCATTTCTTTGACTAACAGACGCCAACTTACACCATTTACATACAGTGTCTGTAATCCATTGGGTAGATCAACAGGTATTCCTGGCAACTCAACGTTGGTTTGCTCTGACGCGGGGTCTAACCATTGCACCACAAAGTGAGACTCCGGGTCAGCGCTGGATATTTCTACGGGACTATCTTGACTAGGCTGGACAATACGCTGGTAATTGACCAATGCAGCCAAACGAATAAGCTGCTCATCTTGTAGCTCAATGGCTTCCTCAAATGCCCACCAATAGGAAAAAGAACCTGCGAATAATGCGACCCCCAAAATTGCAATAGCTGTTCCTATCGATAAACGGAATTGTAATGAGTTTGTTAACTTACCTTTGCGACCATCCACCCCAACCCCCGAACATTCTTAATGATGTCACTGCCAAATTTCTTTCGTAATGAGTGAATAAAAAATTCAATGGCATTACTTTCTACTTCGTCACCCCATGCATATATTTTCTCCTCTAATTCGCCGCGAGAAAGTATAGCTCCAGGGCGTACCAACAAGGCTTGGAGTAACGCAAACTCACGAGCAGACAATCGAAGTGGCGTTGCGCCTACCAAGCATGCTTCGCGCGTAACGGGATCTAAAGAGATAACACCATTCGTAAGATGAGGGCCCGAACTACTTGATTGGCGCCGTAAAACAGCACGTATGCGTGCACTCAATTCACCTAACGCAAATGGTTTTACTAAATAATCATCTGCGCCGGTATCCAGCCCAGCAATGCGATCCTCTACAGCATCTCGTGCGGTTAAAATAATAACTGGAAGTGACTTTTTTTGTTGACGTACCGATCTTAAGACATCAATACCATCTTTGCGAGGCAAGCCTAAGTCCAGGAGCAGAAGATCATAGTGCTGGCAGGCAATTGCTGACAGACCTGAATCACCATCCTTCACCCAATCAACCGCATAACCGGAATCCTTCAGGCTTTCCGCTACTGATTCACCGATCATCTGATCATCTTCGATTAATAGAATCCGCATCTACAATCTCCGTAATTCACCTTTGCATTTCTATTGTGGTTGCTAATTGTGAGTCGCTAAAGGCTTAGCCGTTCTACTGGTATATAGTATGATCGAAACCAATATAATAAATAGCGCAAAACTGGAGCCTTGCGTCCCCCAATTTAAACCGCCATGTTCGATGGGTTTAGTCATTAGATCACCAATCGTTGCGCCTAACGGCCTTGTCAATACAAATGCAATCCAGAAAAGAGCGACTCTAGAAACTGTGGTGTACCAATAGGCAATAGCGGTTATGGTAATAACGCTACTAATTAACATGGCACCACCGAAAAAACCTAATCCGGATGAATCAGCTAAATAATCACCCAGTGCTGTACCTAAAGTATTCGACACCAATATCACCAACCAATAGAGGATCTCAGGCTTGGTGCCGCTGACATTGGATACTGAAATGTTGTGTTGGGTAATTTTCCAGAATACCAATAGTCCAGCAAGTAAACTCGCCAGTAGCAACGCGCCCACCCCATAACCTAAACCCAGTGTTCTATCCATAAAATCCGATACCGTAGTTCCTGCGGTGCTGGTTAATAAAATAACTGACCAATACAGCCACGGTTGGTGATATCTGATTCTCAATTGCGCAACCAAGCTGATGAGGAAAATGCACAATAGAAGTAAAGAGCTGACTGCGTAACCTAAATTCATTGTCATTGAAAAGAGATCACCAGCGGTCTCTCCTAGGGTGGTTGCGCAGATTTTCATTGCCCAGAAAAAAATTGTAATTTCGGGAAGCTTATTCATGCGTCTGCTCCCATAGACACCGTCTTATTCTTGGATGCAGTTTTATCTACAATTGTTAGATACATTACCAGGGCTATAATAATTATCAGAAAAACAAGGCTTGTATTAGTAGTGCCAAATCCCAATCCGCCTTTCTTGGCTGAATGAGAAAGAAGGTCTCCAATAGAAGCGCCTAATGGTCGTGTTAATACATAGGCGATCCAAAAAAATGTAATGGTATTTACCTTAAATCTATATTGCGCAACTGCGACAAGTAATATCAATAAAGTAAAGATTGACGTAGCGACCAAATAACCCCAATTCAAACCTTCCGAGATCCAATCACCCAGTGCGGTACCTAACGCAAAGGTGATTAATATAGTTAGCCAATAAAATAATTCACGCTTCCGGGTATTAACGCTACGGATGGATAAAGTACCTTCCTGTCGATACCACATAATAAACACGGTTATCAGTAGCACGCTAAAAAGACTGGAAGATAAGGCGAGAGGAACATGGCAATAATCCGTCAACATATCGGTAATTAAAGTTCCCACGATACTAACCAGTACTACTGCCAACCAATACAACCAATGTTGATAGGTTCTAATCTGAATTTGAGCAAGCAATACCACGAGCAATGGTAGTACCATGACACATGAAGTGATAATAAGACCCCAGTGCAATTTAAAAATTAAAAAATCAGCGCCCGTCTCGCCCATGGTGGTGGACATCATTTTGATGGCCCAGAATACCAAGGTAACTTCTGCGACTTTATTGGGTGAATTTGGGGAAGATTGAATGGTTTGTAAACGAGTCATATGAAGCTCCGTGAGAATAGCTCACATCGAATGTATGCTCATTCTAATAAACGACACTTAGTCCACCATTAGCGTTGAAAAGCCAAAAATATTTTGTAAATAACATCGATATCTATTATTACAATGACGAAAGAAACGACAAATGACTGCCCCCATCGCATATAACGATTACACATTGCTATAAAAATTGGGTCGTTAGTCTTTTCAAATGATCTTGACATGATGTAACGATACAACGACAAGGTCGATGTATCGTCTTCGTGTTCCTCATACAACTTGAATTCAATAAAAATATCCGGGAAATGTTTTTCAGCGTAACCAAGAATTAAGCTACGTAAATACACGGTAGCGATTACCATGAGTAGTAAAATGCTAAAAATGGTATAGGGTGCTGTTTCAAACATAAGGATGCGGAGACATATATTTTTCGATCCCTGAGCAGTAATTGAAGGCGTAAGTTAAGGGTAGGATACTCTTAAGTTCTTCGTGCAATCTTAGCCGTAAAAACTTAGGACACACTTAAAGGAAGATTTCGTTCAGTTATGTCGTTAAGCTAGATTGCGCCAGCAGCTGTATAGCTGCTGGATTAGATCTGGAAGTTATCTAGCTGCATCTCTCTTTGGTTGGTGATGAAGGCATATGTCGTACACGGGTAACGTTACTAACATATTCTGGTGTCAGTCGGGCTTGAAATTATGTCTTAAATTTATTCACCATTATGAGTACATCAAGTCAGCAAAAGACCGATAAACCCTATAAGTAGCGAGTAATTAACATGTGGATAAATTGCGAAGATAACATGCCAGAGGATATGGAGGTCGTTATTGCCGTGTATCTAGGATTTTGGCCCGAACGTGGCAACGGCGGTATTACTGATGCTTACGCTGTTGACGGTGTTTGGTTCAACCTACCTGGAAACGTTGTCATCATTGGGTGGATGCCGATACCGGATACAACGCATTTGCCTATCGCAGAACACTACGTGGGTTCAAAGATTAATTCTAAGCCAAACCGCCTTCTTGGAATCGTTGAAACTGATTTACCTGAAATATCCGAGTGCATTTTTGAAGGGGACTATTCCAAGATAAAGCGATCATAGTGATTTACAAATTGTTACGTTTTTTGAAACGTGCAACTGAATTGGAGCAATGTATCCTGATGATCTTCGCACCAAAATAACCTCTCAAGACGCTTAAAACTGTTTTAGATTTATTTACCTGAAATTAAATTATTTTCGTCCACGCTTGCATTGGGTAGTAGAACTGCATTTCTGAATCGCTTTGCATCGGTCAACTTCTGTTCCATATCCTGTATAAGTTCGTCGATCGAATCGCTGAATTCAGTAACCGGTTCCTCTGTCCAGCTTTCTATTAAGCCGGTCTCGTTGTTATAAAATGTTTCATGAAGAGCGAAACATTCCTTACTTCCGATAAGATGCCTATAAATGCGGTTATTCCATGTCACTCATTTTTCCCTCTTGTTGGCATAACGTGTGGTGCAGATGCGAAATTTAGTTGTGTCTCAGTTTTTCCTGAATCAGCGGGGCTAGGTTTAAATGTGCTGGCTAAGTCCTCAGAGGTAGCAAAGCGCAATGCTTTAAAGCGCTCACCTGTTTTGGGGGGAGCTGATTCTTCGAAACAGCTCATCAAAATTAATCTCATTGGAAGTCATTGTGAATTCCTCAGTTAAAATCACAATTTGTTTAATTAACAATAGGAAAATAAACTGCAATAATTACAGTTGGTTGGCCGGAACCGCCTGTGGGACTATGCTCCAAACCAGACGGGCGACCATCTTTCGAGTAGGCTACGAAGAAACTGATCGACTTTGAGAAAGTCATCTTCAGCCTGTTAGATCTACTTTAACCGATCTGTTAGAAATAAATAGGTAGCTACTCCGGGAAATAACAAAGATAAATGCGGGGGAACTAATTTTTTAATATGACTAAATTGTTGTTTTAATGCTATTGGTTATAGTCGTTGAACTACTAATGCTAGTGGTCGTGCCGAGGATTTAACGATTGGCCTTCGTTTTCAAATTTCCATGCGTAAAGATCACCGCATATAGAAATTTAAATTGCTTCTGATAGAAGTCTATATGATACTTATTCGGCGGGGCGACTGACCGGATGAGATTGAGCGCCCCCCAGCGGGGAAACTCGTAGCCGCGCAAGGCGGTTCGAGGCGAAAGCCGAAGTGATTCTGGATACCCTAAAGGCACCTTTTTGGTGCCTTTTTTATTGGGATTCAATTCAAATGTATAGGGCGATAAGGTAACGTTGATCTTCTACCATCGCCATAAAAGGTATGCATCCTTCCACTCCAACTAAGCCTCGTTCAAGAGGGGCTGTCTTTAGCCTTTTGGCTAACGCATTTAGCAGGCTAGACCTTTGTTTTGATATACTCATTCAAAGCAGAGAGTTCAGGCATTTCGCCGACGATGAAAAAAATGGTCGCCCGTCTGATTTGGAGCATAGTCCGGCAGGTGGTTCCGGCCAGCCTATTTGAAAAGCCGATAATTTTGGCTTTATGGTTGAAAAAGTTAAGTTTGAGGGAGGTACCGCAGTTCGGTTAGTAAATATTGGGATGTCTGCATTAGATTAAATAGTATCGCCAATTATTTTAATGATTATTTTTGTTTATTAAAGATCAATAAAATTAGTATCACTATTTATTTTAAAGCACAAAAATAGTCAGCTATATAAATCAATACATTAGCTTTCTAAAAGTATCACTAATTATTTTACACCGACAGCAGTTTGCCATATACACTTAGGCAAATTGCCGAATTTCAGTGAGGCTAGCATGCAATATAGTGAGTTTACTCCCGAAAAAGCCAATAAAGGTGTATCTGCCCGGGTTATGGCGCGGGTGGGTTCCATCCTTCATATCGGTCTTAAAACCCCATTAGATGTAGTGCGAGTCAGCCGCGAAGGCATTGTTACCTCGGCGGTGGATTTGTTGGTCGATCAAGGGTTTAATCGGCGCGATCTGGATTGGATTATTCCGCTGCGTACGCTCACCCATCGCCGTGAAAAAGGCCAAAAACTGACTACCGATGAAACTGAGCGCTGGTTGCGCGCGGCAAAAATATCGGCCTTGGCGCAAGAGGTTGTAGGCGCAGACAAAGCCATGGCTTGGCTAAACAAACCGCGCAAAATATTTGATGGTTTGTCCGCCATGGAGTTGATAAAAACTGAGCCGGGTGCGAGTTTGGTTGAAGAAACCCTTATCCAATTAGATGAAGGCTACTTTTGATGACGGCTATTTCGGCTTAATCGAATGTTTTAAGGGAATCATCACGCCATGAAGTTGTGGAGAATCAGCAACTACGCCGATTTACAGGGAAAAGGTGGCTTGAAAGCCTCCGGCCGCTGGCACAATCGCGGTATCCCAATTGTCTATCTATCCGAAAGCCCATCGTTGGCAATGTTAGAAGTTTTAGTACATTTCGAGTTGGATCTCAACGAAGTCCCCGCTAACTACCAACTGCTGGAAGTGGATTACAACCAGCGCACCGGAATGTCCCACCTGCACAGAAATGCGCTGTCCGACGATTGGCAAGACGATCTCGAATTCACCCGCGCCATAGGTGATGAATGGTTAATCAGCAGCAGCTCACTATTCTTGCGCCTACCCAGTGCGGTAGTGCCGCACAGCTTCAACTATTTGTTTAACCCACGTCATGTCGCTGCTGCCAATGCAGAAATTATTAGTGTCAGGCATTATCCGTTTGATGCGCGGCTTTTGCTGTAGACCTTTTTCAGTCTTACCCCTGCAATCCCGATACTTCGTTGTATAAACCGACAAGATGCTCAATCGTTAAATCGAGTATCGGCCGCGTTAATCCATGGCAATTGTGCGTAATGGAAACCGAGATGGGCTGGACACCACAGGTGGCGTGGGAAGTGATAGATGCCAGTGGTAATAATCACAGGACGCACTTCTCATCGACGATGCTATAGTGAGCGCTAACTTTATTTAGCAATTGTGGGTGTTTTCGCTGTTATGCCTGAGGTTATTCCCTTTTTATTGCGCAGACCTAAAGCCATGGCGTTGGCGGTATTCTTAGTCTGCCTCAGTCTTTCGGCGCTGATAATTTGGCAGTTTGAGCAAAATCAGCGTCATGCAACGCGCGCTGATGTGGAAAATATTGCGCAGAATCATGCTTTTTTGGTGCGTGATAGTCTCAATCAGGCGCTTACACTCAACTATTCCATCGCTGCGATGATCCGTTTGGGCCATGGTTCGACCGAGCGATTTGATGACGCTGCCCGTGAATTGTTGCCTTATTTTGATAGCGTCTCCCATATTAGCTTGTCGCCCAATGGCATCATCACTAAGGTTTATCCTCTTTTAGGCAACGAAAAATCCCTCGGTTTTAATCAGCTCGCGGACACCATCCAAAATAAAGAAGCCATTCGGGCGCGCGATTCCGGCAAGTTAACTCTGGCTGGACCGGTGCAATTGGTGCAAGGCGGGATGGGCGCGATTGCGCGCTTGCCGATTTATTTGGTTGATCAGAACGAAACCACGTTTTGGGGATTTAGCAATGTCACGATTCGCATAAATCGATTACTAAAGGCCGCTAATCTCTCTCAGTTGGATGCACAGGGCATGGCCTATAAGCTCTGGCGAATAAATCCAGAAACCGGTGAACAGGACATAATTGCAGTTAACTCACCGGAGTATTTGATCGATCCGGTTGATAAATCGTTCGAGGTTCCCAACGGCAGTTGGACGCTCAGTGTCACACCGATTACGGGCTGGACTAAACGCTGGCAATTAGCGGGTGAAATACTTATCGGTCTGGTATTGAGCTTGTTGCTGGCCTACCAGAGCTGGTTGATGGTGATGTTGCAGCGTCGTCGATTGTATTTGCAAGACGCGGTCACCGAACAGACGCGCGAGCTGCTCAACGCACGCGCGCACTTGCAGGCAACTCTCGATGCAATTCCTGATTTATTGTTTGAAGTTGATGGCAATGGAATTATTCACAATTACCACACCAATCAACCTGATTTGCTCACCGTAGAACCGATAAAATTTTTGGGTCAAAGTTTTCATTTATTTTTGCCAGAGGAGGCCTGCACTATTATTCATGCCGCGCTTGATGAAGCCACTGAAAAAGGCATGTCTTCTGGTAAATGTTATTCGCTGACGTTGCCGCGCGGTTTTGCTACTTTTGAATTATCTGTTTCGCGAAAAATTGATGAGCAAGATGGGGTTGCGCGTTTTGTCATTCTGAGCCGCGATATCACCCAGCGCAAAGAGAGCGAAGAGCGCATCAATAAACTCGCGTTTTTCGATCCTCTTACGCAATTACCTAATCGTCGCCTGTTGCAAGATCGTTTGGAACATGCGATTGCCACTAGTTTGCGGCAAGGCAAACTCGGCGCACTTTTGTATATTGATCTCGACGATTTTAAAACGCTCAACGATAACCGCGGCCATCACATCGGCGATCTCTTACTAATTGCCGTTGCTGAACGGCTGCGGCTTGCGGTGCGCACGCAGGATACAGTTGCACGTTTGGGCGGCGACGAATTTCTAGTGGTATTTGAAGGTCTTGATAAGGATCACGATAACGCCGCATTGCATGTTCAACAAATCGCTGAGAAAATTTTGGCCAGCTTGAATTGTGTTTATCAACTGGAGGGGCAGGAATACTTTAATTCGCCCAGTATCGGTATTTGTTTATTTGGCGATAAACCGGTACAGATAGAAGAATTATTAAAACAAGCCGACCAAGCTATGTATCACGCCAAAGCCGCAGGGCGTAATACTTTGCGTTTTTTTGATCCAGAAATGCAAGCTCTTGCTGCGCAACGTTTTGCGCTGCAAAACGAAATTCGCGATGCGCTCCAGCAGCAACAGTTCCAACTGTATTATCAGCCGCAAATTAATCACAATGGCACAGTGGTCGGTGCAGAAGCCTTGATTCGCTGGTTACATCCACAGCGTGGCATGATCCCGCCATTGGATTTTATTCCTATCGCCGAAGAGTCCGGTTTGATCTTACCTATGGGGAATTGGATTTTTGCTGCGGCCTGCGCGCAATTAGTTGAATGGGATAAATCACCCAGGACAGCCGATATTGTTCTCTCGATCAACGTTAGCGCCCGCCAATTTCAGCATCCGCAATTTGTTGAACAGCTATTGGAGATTATTCAGCGAAGCGGCGCCGCACCCTACAAATTAAAACTCGAGCTCACCGAGAGTATGTTGGTTGCTAATCAGCAAGAAATTATCACTAAAATGAAGGCGCTAAAAAGCCACGGAATTAAATTTTCTCTCGATGATTTTGGCACAGGTTATTCATCGCTTTCCTATTTAAAACGCCTGCCAATCAGCGAATTAAAAATCGATAAATCTTTTGTTAACGATATTCTTATTGACCCCAATGATGCTGCTATTGCGCGTATGATTATTCGTCTCGCGCAGAGCATGGAACTCACTGTTATTGCCGAAGGCGTAGAAACCAAAGAGCAGCGCGATTGGTTAGAAAAAGAAGGCTGTTTAAAATACCAAGGCTATTATTTTGGCCGCCCCGTACCGGTAGATAAATTTGCGGTAGCGCCCTAATGAATAGGTTAACCCCCCTGCCTGGCAGAGTTTACTGACGCTGCCTTGTCTCCGCGCCGCGCTTGCGCAAAAAAGTGTTAAGTCCTGAAATTAGCCTGTAAATGAGAGAAGTTACTATTTGTAATCCTTTAAGATAAGCCTTGACACTCACCAACCCGATGAGGGCTTATGCAGCGCTTTCTCTTAACTACCTGTTTATTACTGCCATTGTTGGCGGCTTGGCCTTCTGTTCAGGCTCAATCTAACGAGGTGCAGGTGGTTACTCATCGCTTGCAGAGCAGCGCGCTTAGCAGTGAGCTAGAGCTGAGTGGCACGGTGCAGGCGCTGCGCGATTCCCGGCTCTCGGTGGCGGTTCATGCGCTGGTCAAAGACCTGCAGGTAGACTTGGGCAGCCGGGTTAAAAAGGGCGATCTGCTACTGACGTTGGACGATAGCATCGTTAAACAAGAACATCAGCGCGCTCTGGCGCAGCTGGCCGCCGCTGAAACCAGCGCGACCGAAGCCAATCGCCTGCGCGATGAAGCTCTGCGTTTGCGCGAGCAGAGCCATATCGCCCAAAGTGAGGTGAGCGCCCGGGAAAGTGCGGCCACTCTGGCGAAAGCAAGGGTACAAGAAGCCCGTGCTGCTGCCGCTATCGCCGCCGAACAACTGGCTAAACACCAACTCAAAGCGCCCTTTGATGGGGTGATCAGCGCCCGCTGGACCGATGTGGGGCAATGGCTCAACCCCGGCGATCAGGTATTTACTTTGGTGTCGATGGATTCGGTGCGCCTGGATGTTCAGCTGCCGCAGGAGCATCTGACCAGTATCGAGCATCTGCAAAGTGTGCAGATTATCCCCGATGCCCACCCTGGACTTCCCAGATTTCACTAGACACCTAAAAGCCTCATAATCTAACTCAAAGA
>CAXAVL010000057.1:0-20973 GCA_963971905.1 uncultured Cellvibrio sp. | reverse complement strand
AGTGTTATTGCAGGAATGCCTGCACGCACCGCTGCTGCGCGCAATGAGTTAGGATTGCCGCGGCCGTTTAAGACTGCAATAACACCAAAATTTTGTGCGAGTCGCGCAACACTCTCATCCGATAAATCGGCGCGCAATTGCGGCAAATTGGTGCGATGAAAAGAGCCAGTATGTAAATCGATTAATGCATCGCACTGCAGAATAATTTGACTAAAAAAGGAATGCGCTAAACGCGATGCAGAACTGCCGTGAGTATTACCGGGAAAATAACGATTCCAATCGCGGCGGTCGGGCAGATAACGGGAGTTGCGGCGGAAACCCATAATATTAGCGACCGGCACACCAATAATAGTGCCGGTCAATTTGGCTGGATCAATATTAAAAATTACCCGGCGAATCATTTCAATGCCATTTAATTCATCGCCATGAATGGCCGCCGTCATACACAAGGTTTTTCCCGGTGTTGCGCCATTAACAACCAGCACGGGCGTCTTTTCACTAAAACCACCTACTGCGGTTTCTGAATTCCAGGTTAAACGCACCGAGCTATTGGGCTTTACTTCACGCCCTAACAGAAACTTGGAAAAGGACAGGGGCTCGACTGGCGAACTATCGCTGGTTTCGTTTGATACTGCGTCGATATTGGACGCAGTTGGCGTAGTTAAATCTTGCGCAGAACTTATGCTGGAGCTGCTCTCCTCACTCGATGCTGCCGACCTGATTGATACAGAACTTGATAGCTCTGAAGATGACTGCCCTGCCTTGGATTTAACCGCATCCGACGATTCAGCTGCTGCTAATTCACTAATGGCGCTACGACTAACGCTTACAGAGACACTTGAAGATGTACTAGCAGAAGCAGTATTGATGCTCGCATCAACCACTTCCGATAAAACTGAAATCGATGCAGCTGTTGAACTGGCTGCGCCAGAAGAACTAAAAGCGACTGATGAATTAGCCCCTGATGAAAAAGACGCTGTAGCCTGGCTGTGCACACTGGTTTCACTCTGCTGCGATTGAGCAAAACTCACTGGAGCAAGGCAGCTAAGCGATAGCGCGATTGTTAGAAAAAAACCACCATTCAGTCGGGACTTGAACTTCAACACATCAGGCATATCGCTATCTCATCGCTTTGCTATGAAAAACCCAGCAGTTACGCTGGGTTATGAACCGCCGTTAAAACTTGCACTAGGTTATTCCCATTCAATCGTCGCTGGCGGCTTGCTAGATACATCGTAACAAACGCGTGACACACCAGAAATTTCATTAATGATACGACCAGAGACTTTCTCCAATAAATCGTATGGCAAGTGCGCCCAGCGGGCGGTCATAAAGTCGACGGTTTCTACTGCGCGCAGGGAGATTACCCACTCGTAACGGCGGCCATCACCCACTACACCAACGGATTTCACTGGCAGGAATACAGCAAATGCTTGTGATGTTTTGTGATACCAACCTGCTGCATATAATTCTTCTAGAAAGATTGCATCAGCTTCGCGCAGGATATCAGCGTATTCTTTTTTCACTTCACCGAGAATGCGTACACCCAAGCCTGGGCCGGGGAACGGATGGCGATAGACCATGTCATAAGGCAGGCCTAATTCCAACCCGATTTTGCGCACTTCGTCTTTAAATAATTCGCGCAGTGGCTCAACCAGTTTGAAGGCCATATCCTCGGGCAAACCGCCCACATTGTGGTGCGATTTAATTACGTGTGCCTTACCGGTTTTAGCGGCGGCAGATTCGATAACATCAGGGTAAATCGTACCTTGTGCCAGCCATTTCACATCTTTTAGTTTGGTGGCTTCTGCATCAAACACATCGATAAAGGTGCCGCCGATAATTTTGCGTTTTTTCTCTGGATCGTTTTCGCCTTTCAATTTATTTAAAAATTGATCTTGCGCATCGGCGCGGATAACCGTTACACCCATGTTTTTGGCGAACATATCCATCACTTGGTCGCCTTCATTTTTGCGCAGCAAACCATTGTCTACAAATACACAGGTGAGCTGTGAACCGATGGCTTTGTGCAGCAACGCGGCAACGACTGATGAGTCCACGCCACCAGAAAGACCGAGCAATACTTTGTCGCCACCAACTTGTTCGCGCACTTTGTTAATTGCATCTTCAACAATATTCGCCGGAGTCCACAGTGGCTCACAGGCACACAATTGCAAAACAAAATGTTCAAAAATGCGTTGACCTTGTAAGGTGTGAGTCACTTCAGGGTGGAACTGTACGCCGTAGAATTTTTTCTCTTCGTTGTACATACCGGCAATCGGGCAGGATGGTGTCGATGCAAGCACTTCAAAACCAGCGGGCATTTTGGTCACTTTATCGCCGTGACTCATCCACACATCCAGCAATGCATTACCATCATGATCAACATGATCTTTAATATCTTTAAAGATCGCACTGTCACCCAAAACCTTCACTTGTGCGTAACCAAATTCACGCACATTAGAGCCTTCAACTGCGCCGCCCATTTGCTCCGCCATGGTTTGCATGCCGTAGCAAATGCCAAACACCGGAACACCCAAAGTAAACACAACTTCTGGTGCGCGCGGAGAGTTCAGTTCATGCACAGACTCAGGGCCGCCGGCGAGAATAATGCCCTTTGGATTGTATGCGCGAATTTCCTCCTCGCTCATATCCCAAGCACGAATTTCAGAAAAAACACCAATCTCACGCACGCGGCGCGCAATCAATTGGGTGTACTGTGAACCAAAATCGAGAATAAGGATTCGCTGTGCGTGAATATCGTGAGACATGCTGGTTCCTGCTCAAATAAAAAATAGAGTGATAAATAAAAACGAAAAATGAATTCTGCTTAAATGAAAAACTCGGGTATTACCCGAGTTTTTTTAACGCGCCCAAGCACAAAAATTAACGGCCGCCACCGACAGGGTAATTAGGAGCTTCTTTAGTAATCTGCACATCGTGCACATGACTTTCCCCCATACCGGCGGACGTTACGCGTACAAATTCAGGCTTGGTGCGCATGGCTTCCAAATCTGAGCAGCCGGTGTAGCCCATGGCTGAACGCACACCGCCCATCATTTGGTGAACTATGGCGGTTAATGAACCTTTGTAAGGTACGCGGCCTTCAATACCTTCCGGTACCAATTTTTCTGCGCCTTGGCTTGCATCCTGGAAGTAGCGGTCGCTAGAACCTGAAGTTTGCGCCATGGCTCCCAGCGAACCCATGCCGCGATAGGCTTTATAAGTACGGCCTTGATACAACTCTACTTCGCCCGGCGCTTCTTCAGTACCAGCAAACATGGACCCCATCATCACCGCGTGTGCACCGGCAACGATTGCTTTGGCGATATCACCAGAGTAGCGAATACCTCCGTCGGCAATTGCGGGTACACCAGTACCTTTTAATGCTGCAACCACGTTGGCGATGGCAGAAATTTGTGGAACACCAACGCCGCTGACGATACGGGTAGTACAGATCGAACCTGGGCCGATCCCCACTTTTACCGCATCTGCACCGGCTTCCACCAGTGCGAGCGCTGCGGCACCGGTCGCGATATTGCCGCCAATCACTTGCACATCAGGGTATTTGGTTTTGATCGCACGGACACGATCCAATACATTTTTGGAGTGGCCGTGGGCAGTATCCACCACCAGTACATCTACGCCAGCTTCAACCAAGGCATCTACACGAGCATCGGTATCACGGCTGGTGCCAACACTCGCACCTACACGCAAACGACCTTCAGGGTCTTTGGACGCGCTGGGGTATTTTTCAGCTTTATTGATGTCCTTTACGGTAATTAGCCCACGTAATTCAAACGCATCGTTAACCACCAAGACTTTTTCGATACGGTGTTTGTGAAGCAAATTGCGCACTTCTTCGGCAGACACACCTTCTTTAACGGTTACCAGCTGCTCTTTTGGCGTCATGATGCTGGAAACGCTGGCATCGAGATTGGTTTCAAAACGCACATCGCGGCCTGTCACAATACCAACCAAATCGCCTTTGCTCAGTACGGGTACACCGGAGATATTGTTTTTGCGGGTCAAGGCGATCAAATCGCGAATAGTCGCGCTGGCATCGATAGTGATTGGGTCTTTTACTACACCGGCTTCGAACTTCTTAACCGCGCGCACTTCAGCCGCTTGCTGCTCAATGGTCATGCTTTTGTGGATGATGCCTATACCGCCTTCCTGTGCGATTGCAATCGCAAGGCGCGATTCGGTCACTGTATCCATCGCCGCTGAGATAAGTGGAATATTTAATTGAATTTTGCGCGTCAACTGGGTTTTCAGAGACACGTCTTTGGGGGTCACGTCGGAATAACCGGGCACCAGCAAAACATCGTCAAACGTGAGGGCTTCTTCAGCAATCCGCAACATACCAACCAACCTCAAAGCAGGGGAAAAATAAACGCGAAATTATAGCGGCTTGGGGGCTTCTGGTAAACCAAAAACCACAACATCTAGTGTTTAAGGGCAATGCTGAGGCTATCCCCTCGCGCCGTCATCCCCTAGAATGCGCCCATGACTACCGATCTGTTTAGCAAAACCCCCGAGCGCGAGATATTCAGTGTCAGCCAGCTTAACCGCTCGGCGCGGCAACTACTCGAAACCCATTTGCCCCTATTGTGGGTAGAGGGCGAGCTTTCCAACGTCTCCATTCCCTCCTCCGGCCACTGGTACTTCACCCTTAAAGATGACCAGGCCCAAGTGCGCTGCTGCATGTTCCGCAACCGCAATATGCTGGTGCGTTTCAAACCCCAGCAGGGGCAACATGTGCTCTTGCTCGCGCGCGTCAGCCTGTATGAGGGACGTGGCGACTACCAAATTATCGCCGAACACATGGAGGAAGCCGGTAGCGGCGCCCTGCAGCGCGCGTTTGATGAACTCAAACATAAGCTATCGCAAGAGGGATTATTTAACGAAGCGCACAAAAAAGCCCTGCCCGATTTGCCCAAACATATCGGCGTTATCACCTCACCTACCGGTGCCGCAATTCACGATGTGCTGAGTGTGCTGGAGCGCCGTTTCCCGGGTATTCCCGTCACAGTTATTCCGGTTGCGGTACAAGGCAAAGAGTCGGCGCCGCAAATCGTCAAGGCAATTGAACTCGCCAATCGCGCTGATTTGTTTGATGTATTGCTGCTCACCCGTGGCGGTGGTTCGATGGAAGACCTTTGGTCATTCAACGAAGAAATAGTCGCCCGTGCGATTTTTAACAGCGAGCTGCCGATTGTTAGCGCCGTTGGCCATGAAGTAGATTTCACCATCGCCGATTTTGTCGCCGATCTGCGTGCACCAACACCTTCAGCCGCCGCTGAGCTGCTAGTACCCGATGGCGATGACTGGCTGGATAAATTTATCGGTTTTGAAGTATTGCTTGAAGAGGCCATGTTGCGCCGGCTGCAGCAATGGCAGCGGCACTTACACAATTTGCGTCAGCGCTTGCGGCACCCCCGTGAGCGATTGGAACAGCAGTCGCAGCGGTTGGATAATCTTGAGCTGCGCTTGAAAAATCACATCAAACAGCTGCTGAGTGATTATAAAAATCGCATTCGGCAACTAGAGATTCGCCAGCAGGCGCACCATCCACAAGTACGCTTGCACCAACTGCAAGAGCGCATTGCAGCGCAACATCAACGCTTGCAAACCGCGCAATATCGTTTGCTTGAGCGCAAGCAAAAAAGCGTGGGCGAGGCGGTGCGCATGTTAAATACACTCAACCCACTCAGTACACTTGAGCGCGGTTATGGCTTGATTACCGATGCGCAAACCCACAAAGTCATCACCAACAGCAATCAGGTAATGCCGGGGACCACTGTCAATGCCCGTGTCGCGCAGGGGGAATTTGTGTGTCGGGTAGAGTCCATTAGCAAATAAACAGCGTATCTACTCATTTAAAAATCTGAGATAGATTGCGAAGTAAATTCATGGCCAGTATATTGGCCACTTTCTTGTCGGAGCGCCTTGGTAGACATTGTCTACACGAAGGCTGAGATGGGTTCGGCCCAATCCGTAGAACCTGAACAGGCTAATACCTGCGGAGGGAACAAGGTACTTATAGCTGCGGCTATTCCCTGCCCTCCGCCTCAAAATTCCGAGGCAATGTGACTAACCAACATCCCCCAACAATTGCTATAGCCGGTGCCGGTTTGCTCGGGCGTTTGCTCGCCTGGCAACTGCAAAAAGCGGGTATTCAAGTCACGCTATTTGAAGCAGGCAGTTTTACACCCGATACACCGCAAAGTAACCGCGCCGCCGCGTTCACTGCCGCGGGAATGGTTGCCCCCCTGAGCGAAGCAGTCGTGTCAGATGCGGATGTTTACCGCATGGGCATTTACGCTCTGCAGCAATGGCCCGCATGGTTGGCACAACTACCGGCAACCGACATACCGCTGTTTTTTAGTAACGGCAGTCTTGTTGTTGCACACCAGCAGGACACTAGCGAGCTGGATCAATTTGCGCGGGAATTAGGTTTTGTGTTGCCTGGTTGTACTGGCTACCAACAGCTGAATCAGCAGGAAATTCACCAACTCGAACCCGATTTGCACAGCCATTTCCACCGCGGACTTTTTCTGGCCGACGAAGGCCATGTTAACAACCGCGAATTTTTACGCTTGCTGGGCGATGAAATTATCGCCGTAGGGATTAATGTCCGCGCCCACACACCGGCTGATGTGTTTCCCGGAAAAATCCTAACCGACAGCGGCGCAGAACATTTTGATTTGGTAATTGATTGTCGCGGCTTGGGCGCAAAGAAACAGCTACGCAATTTGCGCGGTGTGCGCGGTGAAACCCTGCATGTAGAAACCAAAGAAATTCAATTGCAACGCCCGGTGCGTTTGATGCACCCGCGCTACCAGTTGTATGTGGTACCCAAACCCAATCACCGTTTTATTATCGGCGCAACGCAAATTGAAAGTGAAGATCGCTCGCCGGTGACGATTCAATCCAGTTTGGAATTAAGCAGTGCGCTCTACACACTATCGCCCGCATTCGCGGAAGCGCGCATTATTGAAATGGATACCAACTTGCGCCCCGCGTTTATGGATAACTTACCCAAAGTGGCGGTGCAAGATGGCTTGATCACCGCCAACGGATTATTCCGCCACGGCTATTTACTCGCACCCGCTGTAGTTGAAAATGTGTTGGCACATATTCTCAACAAACCGGAACCGATTTTTTCTGCCCAGTTAAACTCGCACTAGAAAATACCAAACTATGACAATTGAACTGAGTGTAAACAACGAAAAAAAAACACTGGCGGCCAATACGCTGCTCAGCGATGCATTACAACAATGGGACTATGGCGACAGTAAAATCGCTGTGGCGATCAACGGCGAATTTGTACCCCGCTCAACCTATACCGAGCGCGCATTATGCAACGGCGATCAAATCGATATAGTCAAACCGGTGGGTGGAGGTTGATATGAGTTATCACAAACCAGAAAAAGATTTCACACTCTACGGCGAAACATTTTCCAGCCGTTTTTTATTGGGCACCGCACTCTACGCATCGCCACAATTAATGCGCGACTCCATCATTCAATCGCGCTGCGAAATCGTCACCCTCGGCCTGCGCCGCCAGAACCCGGCCAATCGCGATGGCGATGCCATTTGGCAATACATTCAAGAGAGCGGTTGCCGTTTGCTACCCAATACCGCCGGTTGTAAATCAGTAAAAGAAGCGGTGACACTCGCGGAAATGTCGCGCGAAATTTTCAACACTGATTGGATAAAGCTGGAAGTTGTCGGTGACGATTACAACCTGCAACCCGATCCGTTTGGTTTAGTAGAAGCATCCGAAATCTTGATCAAAAAAGGTTTTAAGGTATTACCTTACTGCACCGATGATTTAATCCTGTGCAAGCGTTTGCTCGATGTCGGCTGTGAAGTATTAATGCCTTGGGGCGCCCCCATCGGTACCGGCCAGGGCTTATTAAATCGCTACAGCTTACGCACCCTGCGCGAACGCATTAAAGATGTACCCATGATTATCGATGCAGGCTTGGGCGCACCATCACAAGCAACCGAGGCGATGGAAATGGGGTTCGATGGGATTTTATTAAACACCGCCGTGGCCAAAGCGCACAACCCACCGATGATGGCGGAAGCCTTTGGCGATGCAATTGATGCAGGAAGAAAAGCCTATAAAGCAGGATTAATGCAAAAACGCCAAACCGCCAGCCCGAGCACACCCACTATCGGCCAGCCGTTTTGGCATCAACAATAAAAAATAGATGCGCGGATTTACCGAATAAAGCCGCTAATTTCCCCAAGCCCGTCTTTTAAACGGCGGGCAATTTTGGGGTCTTTACTTTCACCGGACATCACATACATTTGCATCATTCGGCTCAGGCGCTGCAAATGAAACGCCATCTCCTGTTGCATTAGCGATGCATCAGCCACTACTTGGCTAATGCTGTGCGCCTCTTCGCTCGCCATAGATTCAAGCGACTCACGCAAATCTTCTTTAAATAACAAACTGCCTTTAAAAGTGGTGGCGATATGCAGCACAACGTTTTGCAACGCGTGCAATTTTCTATCGCCATGGGTGTAACCCACTGAAGTTAAACAATCGCGCAAGTGCATAAACCAATTTTGCAAATGCAGATTTTGTTGCAGCATTCGCTCGGCAAATTCGGGCACACCACTGCCACTTACCACATTTGGCAGGGGCAACTCGCTGCGCAAAATCATCGCCGCAACAATTTCACAACTGCGATACAAATATGCGGCGCGGTTCATTTCCAACACCGGAATCACCTCGCGCCAGCGGCGCCCCTGCGCTTTAAAACGATTGAAATAAATACCCACCATCGCATCGGCAACGGCGAGCACCTGCCCCAATAGAGAAAGTTCACTTTCAACTTTTGCAAAAGGATAGCCAGTGCCGTCACAGCGCTCATGATGCTCCGCTACAGCGGTAATAGTTGCGGGTGACAACTCAGGAACCATCATTAATATTTTGTTAGAAATATCCACATGGCTTTGCACATGAGCCCATTCATCTGCACTCAGCTCATCGGTTTTGTTAAGAATGTGTGGATCAATATGCAACATGCCCACATCGTGAACCAGTGCCGCCCAAAACACATCACTTGCATCCTGTACCGGCAAGCGCATCTCTTGTGCGATATACAGCGACCACAAACTGACACACAAAGTGCGCTCATATAAATCCGTCATTTGCGCAGCCATCACTGTCAAGAATTGTTGCACCAACGGCAAACGCGACAGCATCGCACACACTGGCTCAAGTGAACTGAGCGGATGTTTGCGCTCAGCCAATGATTGGAAATATTCCGTAGAGCGAATAATGCCGAGCAGGTGCTGCAGTAAATCTTCAGCGGAAATCAAAGTAGTAATTTGAATTGAATTGGCCAGTGGGCGCGCAAGTATTTTATTTTTTAGCTTCGCGATGCTATTGGGGTTGAGCGATTCAGACTGAGCCAGGAGCAACTGGCCATCCAGGGTCAGAATTTTTTCCACCGCTATAACCGGATTGGTAACAGACAGATTTGCTAGATAATCCGCATAGGAATCCACTTGTAATGGATTCCATCCGGATGATTTATCACCCGACACGAATGACTGCTGATCACGCGACATACATAAAACCATCCATGCAAATGATATTGATAGAACGACTTTTATTAATTATTCGAAAGTCACTGATGCAACTACTGCATTCAGGCTACCGATAAGTGTAGAAGAAATTCGAGTAGCCGCCGCCCCATAACCACCCAGTCTACAATTTGTTACAGGTAGCCCCATTTTGGTTCAATAATTGCTAAATTATATTTAGTGTACAAAGATTCTTAGTAAATACAGGTTTTTCACAGCGTTGGAGCAGAAAAATGCACCAATTTAATGCGAAAAACACTCCAGATCCGCTTGATTGGGCAGAATGGAGCCATTATGAACCATGCCAACTTAGACAAACTGATTGCCGCAAATGGATTGCCGCCAGAGTTTAGAAGCACTGTAAACGAGTGGTATCAGCCACTCACCAAGGCCATTGCAGCAGAATGCAGCGAGCAACCCTTGGTTCTGGGTATACAAGGTTCACAGGGCAGCGGCAAAAGTACGCTAGCACAATTTATTAAAATCCTACTGGAAGAAAATTTCTCGCTACGCTGCATTGCACTGTCACTGGATGACTTTTATCTGCGTCACAGCGAGCGACAAACACTCGCGGAAACTATCCACCCGCTACTGCAAACCCGCGGTGTGCCCGGCACCCACGACGTAGAACTCGCCATTAATACAATTGATGCACTGTGCAAACTCGGCGCAAATGAAAGCATGCTAGTGCCGCGCTTTAATAAAGCCATCGACGACCGTTTTCCACCAGAGCAATGGGATAAAGTCACTGGCAGTATCGATGTGATTTTATTTGAAGGATGGTGTGTTGGTTGCGCGGCGCAAGGTGAAAGCGCACTTAACTCACCCATCAACCGCCTCGAACAAGATGAAGATCCAGAATGCGTATGGCGCCGCTACGTTAACCATGCGCTCGCCTCTAGCTACCCCGCATTGTTTAAAAAAATGCAGCGTTTGGTGGTATTGCAAGCACCATCATTTGATTGTGTTTACGCCTGGCGCTGGCTGCAAGAACAAAAACTGATTGCCAACTGGCAAGCAAAAAATCCGGAGCAAGCAGCAAGATTATTAGATGAAACCAGCGTGCGTCGCTTTGTGTCACACTTTGAGCGGCTCACTCGTCACTGCTTAAACGCCTTGCCAGCACAGGCAGATTGGGTGTTAACACTAAATGCAGAACACGAGATTACTCGCTTCATCACCAAGGCAAGGTTATGACTAATCCGCACCATAAAAAATTTTTAGTTGCCACTGATCTGGATGGCACATTGCTCGATCACGACAACTACTCTTGGGCAGCCGCAAAAACTAGCATTGACATGCTCCACGCTAGCGGCAGCATGATTGTGATCAATACCAGCAAAACACTCGCTGAGGTTCATGCACTGCAACAAGAATTAAACCTAGATGCACCGTTTATTGTTGAAAATGGCTCGGCCATTTACGCACCGGTCGCCTCACCTGCTGCCCGTTTTTTAAAACCTTACAATGGTGAGTTTTCGCGCTTAGTACTCGGTGCAGAAGTAACTGCAATTACTCATTTGCTACACCAATTACGCACACAACATAACTGGCAGTTTGAAGGTTTTAGCGATTGGTCGGCGACAGAGGTAATCCAACACACTGGCCTTGCGCAAGATAAAGCGGCGCTAGCAAAAGAGCGCCAATTCTCCGAACCCATTCTGTGGCAAGACAGCGAGGAAAATTTTTTTGCCTTTTCAAACGAACTAAGTAAACACCAATTAAAAACCCTACGCGGAGGCCGCTTTATTCATGTTTTAGGCAAGAGCGATAAAGGCAGTGCACTACTCGCCTTACGCCAACAACTGCCGAATTTTTCTAACGCACAATTGATTTGCTTGGGCGACAGCTACAACGACTTGGATATGCTGCAAATTGCGGATCATCCCGTTTTTGTACGCTCCCCTGCACATGATTTTCCAGCTCACCAATGCGCCGTGCCGCCAATTTATACCGCCGCCTACGGCCCAGCCGGTTGGCATGAAGCGATTCAAAAAATCTTACAATAATCAGGAGTTTATTATGGGCGATTTTTATCAAAACGGGATTATCACTACGCTGCACAATTTATCGCAGCGCCCACTTTCTGACATGGAGAAAGAACTAAAAACTTTTGCCAAAACCCGCCCTATGGGGCTGATTTTACCATCGCTTTTTTCCGAGCTGGAAGGCGATGCATTGGTCAACATAGTCAAAGAATTATCCACAGTTGATTACTTGGATGAAATAGTGATTGGTCTGGATCGCGCCAGTGAAGCAGAATACAAACATGCATTGGAATTTTTTAAACCCTTAAACCAAAACTTTAAAGTGCTATGGAATGATGGGCCACGTTTAAGAAAAATTGATGCGCAACTAAAAAGCGAAGGCCTTGCGCCGATGGAGGCAGGTAAAGGGCGCAATGTGTGGTACTGCATGGGCTACACCCTTGCATCCGGCAAAGCGGAATCCATTGCACTGCACGATTGCGACATTCTGACGTATAACAAATCCCTATTGGCGCGCTTGCTCTATCCGGTCGCCAACCCCAATTTCAATTATGAATTTTGCAAAGGCTACTACTCGCGCGTCGCCAATTCAAAAATTCATGGCCGCGTAAGCCGTTTATTAGTCACGCCATTAATTCGCGCACTCATGCGCACCATTGGCCACTCCCCTTACCTCGATTTTATCGATAGTTTTCGTTATCCCTTGGCCGGAGAATTTTCCTTTCGCGCCGATGTAATGACCGATATCCGCATCCCCAGCGATTGGGGTTTGGAAATTGGTGTACTCTCGGAGATGAACCGCAACTACGCCAACAATCGCTTGTGCCAAGCCGACATCGCCGACACCTACGATCACAAGCATCAAGAATTAAGCCCGGAGGATGCCGAAAAAGGCCTTTCCAAAATGTCGATCGACATCAGCAAAGCTCTGTTTCGCAAGTTGGCTACCAATGGCGTTATTTTTTCAACGGAGACTTTTCGTTCAATTAAAGCAACTTATTTCAGAATCGCACTCGATTTTGTTGAAACCTACCATAACGATGCACGTATGAACGGTTTGCAATTTGATATTCACAGCGAAGAAAAAGCCGTCGAGCTCTTCGCACGTAATATTTTGCATGCAGGAAAAAGCTTTTTAGAAAACCCAATGGAAAAACCCTTTGTGCCCAGCTGGAGCCGAGTGAGAAGCGCCTTTCCCGATATTTTATCGTCCATACATCAGGCAGTTGACGACGACATGAAAGAATTTGGACGCTAACTCATAGGCACTGACCAATAGAGTACTGACCAACAGGACACTTAATTATGTCGACGCGGATACAAAATGAATTAAAGTTTATTGTCGAAACCCATTTACAATTTATTTACCCAGAGCTCGATCATGCAGCCATTGCCGCCGAACTAATCGATGTAATGGGATTGGATGCGCACTGCCTTAAACCCTTAAATCACGAAAGCGCATGGGATCAACGCGATGCCTTTGTGATCACCTACGGCGATTCAATTAAACGCGAAGGCGAGCCGCCGCTGGAAACCTTAAAAACCTTTTATGAGCAGGAACTAAAAAGCGTCATTAATGGTGTGCACATACTGCCTTTTTTCCACTACAGTTCCGACGATGGTTTCTCCGTTATCGATTATTTACAGGTCAACCAAAGTCTGGGCGATTGGGAGGACATTGAAGCCTTAGCGCAGCAATCTAATTTGATGAGCGATTTAGTGGTAAACCATTGTTCAAGTCGCAGCCTTTGGTTTGATAATTTTAAAAACTGCAAAGACCCGGGGAAAGATTATTTTTTTGAAGCCTCCCCGTCTGATGATTTAAGCATGGTGGTACGCCCACGCACCTCTCCCTTGCTGCGCGAAGTGGAAACCCTTGAAGGCACTAAACATGTATGGTGCACCTTCAGCCACGATCAGGTGGATTTAAATTTCGCCAACCCTAAAGTACTAATTGAAATTGTGCGCACCATAAAATTTTATTTAGACAAAGGCGTGCGCACTTTTCGTTTAGACGCGGTGGCGTTTGTGTGGAAAGAAGTTGGCAATAGCAGCATCAATCACCCAAAAACCCATGAGATAGTGCGCTTGCTGCGCAGCCTGATTGAACACCAGAATCCCAACGCCATTATCATCACCGAAACGAACATTCCCAATCACGAAAACCTGAGTTACTTCGGCAACGCCAACGAAGCTCACGCGGTTTATAACTTTTCCTTGCCGCCGCTGGTATTGCACGCCATGGTCACCGGCAATAGCCAGTATTTAAAACGCTGGCAAATGAGTATGCCGCCCGCACAAGACGGCACTTTTTATTTTAATTTCCTCGCCTCCCACGACGGCATAGGTCTGCGCCCGGTGGAAGGACAACTAAGCGATGAAGAGATAGGAACGCTGGTTAATACCATGCAGAATTTTGGCGGGCGAGTTTCCTGGCGCTCCACTGCCCTTGGCCAAGTCAAACCCTACGAAATTAACATCACTTATTTTGATGCCATGCAAGGCACGCAATTTGGCCCGGATCAATGGCAACTGAAACGTTTTATTTGTGCCCACGCGATTATGATGTCGATCGAAGGAATCCCTGCGTTTTACATACACAGCTTGCTGGCAACTAACAATTACTACGAGGGCATAGAACACTCGGGTCAAAATCGCACCATTAATCGATTTAAATGGGAACTTGATGAGCTGCGCAATAAACTGAATGACGAAGCCAGCCATCACCACAAAGTTTTTGCCGAACAGCGGCGCCTGCTGGGGATAAGGTGTAAACAAAGCGCATTTCACCCGAATGCCACACAATTCACCCTGCACCTTGGTGATCAAGTATTTGGTTTTTGGCGGCAAAACCCTAAACGCACCCAGAGTGTTTTTTGCATTCACAACGTCACTAACGAAACAGTCACCATACCGCTCAGCAGCATCAATCTCATCAGCATGGAAACCTGGACTGATCTAAACAGCGGCATTCAATACATAGATCAACATAAGGATTTGGTATTGCAACCCTATGATTTTGTTTGGTTGACGAATAAGCCAGTGCGGTAGTTCCTACATTAATCATTGGGTGCGAGCGCTATCGAAGAGCTAAAGAGCTAACCCTTTCACTACATAACCAAAGTCAAATTTCCGAGACATCACCAAGATTTCATTTTTCGATAAATTGTAGAGGCGCTGATCCCCAAATAAGCTGCAGCCAGCGGTATGTTACCCTCGCAAGAATCAATAGCTGCCTCAATAGTTCGACGCTCAACAACGGATAGCGGTTGAATGTCTTCCGGGCGAAGATTTTTCGTTTCCACTATGGGAACATTTGCATTTAGCGACTTGGGTATGGGTAGCTGTTTTTGATGTGAATTAAAACTCTCTGGCAACATATTGAGGGTCATAAGTTCTCCCTCATTAATCACCACCATATTCTCAATTACATTTTGTAACTCGCGGATATTACCCGGCCAATCGTATTGCTGGAATAAGGTTTCCACTTCGGGTGAAAACCCCTTGAAATTTTTGTTATTAGCGACGGATTTTTCTTGAAGAATGGCGCGCGCCAATAAGAGTACATCGCTACCACGCTCGCGCAATGGTGGAAGTTGTACGGGAATAACATTTAGCCGATAAAAAAGGTCTTCACGAAAGCGCCCTTCACCCACTTCTGCAGCAGGATTGCGATTGGTGGCGCACACAATGCGCACATCGCTCAGTTGCACTTCACTACTACCGACGCGCGAAAATGTACCTGTCTGTAAAAAACGCAATAACTTTGCCTGCAGGTTCAATTCCATTTCGCAAATTTCATCTAAGAATAAAGTGCCGCCATGAGCAACTTCAACAGCGCCTTTGCGGTCAGCAAAAGCCCCGCTAAAAGCACCTTTTACATGGCCAAAAAATTCTGACTCAAATAAATCCGGGGGAATAGCGGCACAGTTAATCGCCATAAAAGGACCATTGCTGCGCCCACCACTTTGGTGCAGGGTTAGTGCACAGACTTCTTTACCCGTACCACTTTCACCGGTAACAAAAACACTGGCTTTACTGCGCGCAGCGCTTGTTAATAATCTAAACACTGTCTGCATGGCAAGGGATTCACCCAAAAAGTTCACCCGCTGTAATTCGCCTTCAGACGTAATTGCATTATTAGGAGTTTTACCATCGAGTGTTTTTTGTTTGAGCGCACTACTGACCGAGGTGAGCATCCGCTCAGCGGAAAAAGGCTTTTCGATAAAATCAAATCCACCCAAACGCATTGCGTCAACAGCGACATCAATCGAACTATTGGAGGTAATCATAATGACTTGCGCAGGTGTGGTTTGACGATTCACAAATTCCAAGACGTCTAGACCGCTGATATCCGGCAGGCAAACGTCTTGCAATATCACATCTGGCATTTGTTCTTTGATGGCTACTAGCGCCGAATGCCCATCGATAAAGTGATGGGCTTGATAGCCCGCGCGGGTGAGATGACTCACGTAGAGTGCACCACTGGAAAGACTATCCTCCACCACATAAATTAACGCCTGCTCTTTGGTTTCCATTATTTCAATACTCCTGATTCTGTTGCTGCAGCTGAGTCGATAAGCTGCTGATAAGCCGTCAAGGTAGCACCTACAAGATCCTGCACTAAATTTGCCGCTTGGATAATTTGGGCCGGTGCTTGCTGCAAGTTATCGTTCAGTTCACGCGCACTGACGGCCAGCGCGTTAGCACCATAGAGTGCAGCTGAATTTTTTAATATGTGGGTGATATCACCTATAGCTGTAAGATTTTTTTCTGCTAGTGCTAAAGCCAATTGAGCAGAGAGATCTATTAATTCAGTGACAAATAAACTCAGCAGCTGCTGGCACACATCCGCACCTAACTCCTCACTCATCGATGTTAAAACAGCAGAGTCCACATATTTCATTTCAGCCTGTGGTAAGGATTGAAGTGATGCCAAAAGCATTTGTTAGACTCCCTTTAAGAATTGACTCTGCGACGTAATGCGTTCATCGCCCAGAGCTGCAGGTTTTTCTCTAAAGTAGCAGGACGACCCAGTAAATACCCCTGCACCAGATTACAGCCTAGCTGATTGAGGATTTGCAGTTGAGTCTCGTCTTCTACTCCCTCCGCCACTATGTGCAACCCCAAGCGCTGGGCCATAGCAATAATGGCGCTGCAAAGCGTGAAGTCATCATTGTTAGTTGCTATGCCATCGACAAAACTTTTATCGATTTTTAACCCATCAATACTGAATTTGCGCAGTAAACTCAATGAAGCGAAACCAGTACCAAAATCATCGACCCAAACCTGTACGCCCTCTTGTTTAAAGGCATCAAATACGCGAGCTATGGCTTGCGGATTGTGAATAAGCGCCGTTTCGGTTAATTCGACTTTGACACAAGATGGATCGATCTCCAGCTGGTCGATAAGCGACATTAAGCGCTCAAACACGTCGCTCGATGCAATTTGTACGGGCGATACATTAATCGACATACAAATGCCTTCAAGGCCGTTTTGCTGCATCCGTTTTAAGTCCAGCAGGGTTTGCTGAAATATCCAGTCGCCCAGTTCAATAATGCGACCAGACTGCTCGGCATGGGGAATGAAATGCTCAGGAGAGATAAAACCAAACTCGGGTGACTGGCAGCGGGTAAGTGCCTCAAAGCCTACAACCTTACTTGTTTCCAGCGATAACAACGGCTGATAGACCATGTTGAAATGCTGATGTTTTAAGGCCTGATCGATAATCTCACTCAATCCTTTCCAATGGGATTCATCTATATCTTCTACCACTACCTGCTGCTGAAAACTGTTCATGGGTTGCTCCATAGTGCGTAATGTGAAAGCGACAACTCTGTTAACGCAAGTTGTACGCCAATCACACAACCCCAAAAAACTCTCGCTAACTCTTTGTTATTAATAGATTTTTTATATAACGATTGGGTGGCACCTAAACCCCGCAGAACGATTCGCAATTTGCAATGCAATTTGCAAGGCAAGTTAACAGACATTCAAAATGCCGTTTAAAACGAGAATGCTAGGCGGTAAGTCGTGCAATAGTGGTGAGCAGCTGATGTTTGTCGAGGGGCTTGGCAAGATAAGCATTCATACCGGCGGCAATAAAGCGATCGCGATCGCCGTCCATAGCATTCGCCGTGATAGCAACTATAGGGGTGCTGTGAGTTTCACGAATCCGTTGAGCTGCCGTAACACCGTCCATAGTGGGCATATAGATGTCCATTAAAATGAGATCATAGTCAGCCTTACCCATGGCGTCTAACGCTTCACTGCCATCGTTAGCGGTATCCAATTGATGGGGGGTATCACTCAACATAGCGCGAATTACCACCTGATTGGCCTCGCCATCATCTGCCAGCAAAATACGTAAAGGGCGCTGGTTGTTTTGCTCTTGGCTCACTAATGGCTGTGGTTCGGTCTCAGGGGCTTGGACCCTTAGGGGTAGCAGTAAACGTACGTGGCTGCCTTTTCCCTGCTCGCTCTGCAGCTCGATTTCGCCATCCATTAATTCCACCAAATGCGCACAAATCGACAAGCCCAAGCCGGTACCGTCATGACTCTTTTGGCAATTAGATTCAATTTGGGTAAAAGGCTTAAATAAATCGGCAATCGCCTCAGGTTTAATCCCTATACCTGTATCTATTACCTCGACACACATGACAACTTGCTGTGCCGTTTGTGGGCGGCAACTGGCACGCAGAGTAACACTGCCCGTTTCCGTAAACTTAACGGCATTAGATACCAAATTGAGCAACACCTGGCGAATTCGTCCGGCGTCTCCCAATAGAGTAGCTTGGGTGTCGGGTGAGAATTCGGTAACTAGCGTCAGGCCTTTGCATTCCGCGCTTTTGGTCATTAGCTGGGCAACGGCCAACAAGGTTGCCTGTAAATCAAACGGGGCCAACTTGAGGTTGAGCATTCCCGCTTCCATTTTGCTGGCATCGAGAATGTCGTTCAAAATTTTCAGCAAACAATCCGCTGACTCTTGCACAGTACTCATATAAAAGCGCTGCTGTGATTGTAGCGTCTGATCCTCCAAAATGACTTCCATCAAACCGAGAATAGCATTCAGGGGTGTGCGCACCTCATGGCTTACATTGGCTAAAAATTGAGTTTTAGCGCGATTCGCTGTTTCTGCCAGCTGCGTGGCCGCGCGCAGTTCCTGTTCTCTGTTTTTTAAATCGGTAATGTCACTGTGAAACCCCACAGTGCCGCCGTCGTGCATGGGGCGCTCGACAATACGGTGCCAGCGGCCATCGGCCAACTGCACATCGCGGGTACCTACACGTGGAGGTGGGGTATCAAGCTCCCCCGGAGCTGGGGTTTGGATAAAGCCAGTTGCACGCGCATATTCGCGCAAGGCTTCATAAGTTACGCCCAGCTTCATGGCGGGGGTTAGCGGCTTATAGAGTTTAAGAAAGTTGTCGTTGTATAACACCAGACGCCGCTGGGCATCGAAAATTACAAAGCCATCGGGGAGCGCTTCTATCGCATCGTGAAAGCGCATCTCGCTGCGTATTTGTGCTGTGTGTGAAGCCTGCAGATGGCGGCGCAAGTGCTCGGGCAGGCACAATAAAAAATAAATGATTCCCGAGAGCAGCAAGCCTACTAGAGCAAAAAGACCATAGTGCGCGCCCCCAAACAACCCTGTCTCGGTTGGATGCTCAAATAACCATGCCAAACCCAACATCAATGCCAGAGTAGTTACGACCAGGCCTAGCGCAACAAGGCGCCGGTCTTTAACACCATATCCATTGGCCCAGCGGCTTATGATGCCGCCCATGGGAGATGTTTTATTCAAAGCCAGCTCATCGCTGCGCTGCCGAATTTGGGCTTCAACCATAAAACCAAAATCGCGCAAATGATTTCTGGCCTGCTGATCAAACGCACGCGGCTCGGTATCGATGATGCACAGAGTGCCAATGTGTAAGCCATCGCCAGTGGTGAGCGGGTAACCGGCATAAAAACGAATGCGCGGACCGTCTACCACTAATGGATTATCGGCAAAACGCTCATCCAACAAGGCGTTTTCTACCACAAAGACTTCGTCATTTTGAATTGCATGACCACAAAAAGAACTGGCGCGATCGGTTTCACAAACATCTAAACCCTGCTTGGATTTAAACCATTGCCGATTTTTATCCACCAAACTGATGAGCGCTATGGGGACGGAAAAGTAAGCCTGTACAAAGCGGGTAATATGATCAAAGCGCTCCTCTGCGGGTGTATCCAACAACTCCAAGGCCAGCAATGCGGCTAAACGTTGCGTTTCATTAGCGGTGGGCTGGGCTACTTTCATAGTTCTATCCCTAATTGCCTTCACCATCGGGCGGAATATAAACCCATTGATCATCCGCATTAGATTGCGTAGGCGGTAAATTGAGCTTGAAGGGTGCGACGAATTGATCCAGCGTATTTCGGGCCGGATCATTGGGATCCAGAACCGGCTCAGCCGCACGTAGACTAATACTAGCAGAACATTGAATAGGGCCCGGCGTTATGCCAATCACAGCCAAGGTTTCTATCGCCGCCGAATTGGACGAGAGATCAACGCCGATTTGTGTCAAAGCCTCGTCGATAGCGGCATAGGTGAGTGCACTGGCCAGATCGCTCTCCTCGCTCAATTGGCTTCCCTCCGGGCAGCATATATCGCCCAGGGTGATATTGACTTTATTGAGCCCGAGGATACTTAACGCATCCTTGGCAGACTTTTTAACATCTTTTTGATAGCGATCGAGCACGTCGCCCTGAGACTCAAAACCGCTGGGGCAGCTCGCACAGCTTACGGCAGTTTCCTCTGGCTGTAGCGGTGCAGGAATAGAACCCGGGTTAACACTGACCAAACAACTGGTATCAGCGTCTTCCGCACTGATAGAGAACGCTTCGCAAGGGCTGCCGCTGACAACTTTTTGAGATAAATAACGAGATTGGATTGAGGCTGGTGCTATGGGGCAGGCTGCGGGGGTCGAGCGAAACAGATCACCGCGTATACCGTCGGCAGAGCGACCTATACCGTAGGTTGGCCCGCCCTGTAGGGCATAGATATAACTCACCGCGCCGGTAGCACGAATACCATCGGTGCCGCGGCTATCGCTTACTTCATCGCTGGCCACTTTAATACAGGGGTCGCCCGCACAATTGGGGCCCTCGTAATAAAGCGGTTCGCGGCTGGTAAAGCGGTCATCGCGAATACCAATCAGCGCGCGATAATTGCGATGGGCAGGATCGGGCGCCAACGGCGGCAAACTGCGATCCACATAGGGAATCAGCGGCGCCTCGTGCTCATCAAAACCCAGTACTTTGCCCAGCACCCGATTATTGCCATCACTCACCAACATCTCACTCGTACCTTGATTAAATTTATGTTTAATCA
>CAXAVL010000056.1:0-21031 GCA_963971905.1 uncultured Cellvibrio sp. | reverse complement strand
TATCAGTGTGACTGGAGTTCAGACGTGTGCTCTTCCGATCTACCGTTAAGAGCGCATGATTGATACAACCCAAACGCCCCCCCACCACTAAAATTACCGGCAGGCGCAAAATTTTTACTACATCGGCCACTGTCTCTTGTGGATTTAACGGTACGCGCCAACCGCCCGCACCTTCAACCAAGGTGAAGCCTGCCTGATTCAAACTGCCGCGACAAAAACCGGCGATGCGATCCGCCGATAAAATTCGCTTCTCTTGTTGCGCTGCAATATGTGGCGCTATGGCCGATACCAAGGCGATAGGATTTATTTGTTCATAAGCCAATGGTTCGGTGATTACCGATTGCAACAACAAGGCATCGGCATTGCGCAAACCGGCATCGGTTTTTTCACATCCTGCTGCAAGCGGTTTTAATGCCGCAGTCGTTAAACCCTGCTGTTTTGCCGCGACCAATAAACCTGCCGCCACCAACGTTTTGCCGACATCTGTATCTGTACCGGCGATAAAAAATGTTTTTCTAGCCATGATGTTTACTCGCCGCCTCTTTGTTTGCCGTTAAATAGATAACATCGTAAGTTGCAGGCAAACCTTGTGCGCCGCGAAACACTTCATAAGCATTTTTAAATGCCAGCAACCGTGCCCGTCCAGTTAGCCCTTCGGGTTTTCCCGCATTGACATTGTGTGCACCCAAGGCTTTAAGCTCACGGGTCAAGTCGCTCAGTCGCTCATAATAAAGGCTGCGGTTTTCCTGCTTTAATTGAGCAACAAATAAATTCGCTGACTCGGTTGCTGCCGTTAAATTTTGCGCTGATTGGAAGCGATTTACATGCACATAATTGTCCACCTGCTGCCATGCGGATTTTAATTCGTGCAAGGTGTTGGGGCCGAGCGTGGCTATATGCAATTGGCCGCCCGGTTTCAACACGCGCGCCAACTCACTCAGCAACTGCGGCAGATCATTACACCACTGAATGGCGAGACTGGAAAAAATAAGGTCGACACTATTATCAGCCAACGGCAACACCTCGGCATCTGCACACAGCCAACTTATTCCCGCTGATTGAGCCGCAGCGTAATGCAACATGCCCTGGGCTATATCCAAACCTACAACCTGCGCTTCGCCATACTGCTGTGCCAATTGTCGGGTAAAAAATCCGGTGCCAGAACCCAGATCCAAAATCACTTTTTGTGCAGAGGTATGAGCGGGAAAATCAGATGGCAACTGCGCCAATAACTCTGTGCCTATATCGCGCTGCAATTGTGCAACCGAATCGTAAGTGGCTGCAGCGCGACTAAAAGATTGCGCCACCTTTTTTTTATCCAGGTCTAGTGTTTTAACGATTTGCTCTTTTACAAAACGAGCGACCGCATCGACCACCATTTGCGGCTGACTCCAGTGCAAAGCATGTGCACTATATTTTACGATCTGAATCTGTTGCCGGGGATTCAACTGCGTCATTAGTTCGGCGGCAGCCACAGGCACTAGCGCATCTTTTTCGGCCAACAAATGCAAGCCTGGCTGGGTAAGCTGTGCAAACAGCTCGCGGTTATCCAGTACCGATAAGAGTTGCAAGGCTTGCGGCCAATTGTCGGTCACCGTACCCATATCGCTGCGGCGCAATTGTTTTAATAGGCTGCGCTCTTCGGCATCACCCTGCGCTAATAGGCCGCTGAATAATTTCAACGTCGCTTGCGGATCTTGAGCAAAGCCTTGGTTAAATTGGCGATTGGTGGCGCGCGCCATGGCTGCAGGGTAATCCGGCGCCGCGACAAACTTTACATTAGCCGCAAGCGTAATCAGGCCGCGAATGCGCTCGGGAAAACGCGCCGCCAATTGCACCGCAAGCATGCCGCCCAGCGACCAACCCATAACCACGGCGTTTTCTGGTAGTTGCGCCGCGATCTTATCGAGCACCGCATCGAGTGAAAATTCTGGCAGAGGTTCGCTTTCACCAAAACCGGGTAAATCAATGAGTGTCACCGCTGCCATTTTTTGGAGAGGTTCCAACAGCGGCTGCCAAGTGCGGCTATCGCAGCCCCAGCCGTGAATTAACACCAGATTAATCATGCGCAACCTCGCCCATGATGTCAGCAAGTGCCAACAATAATTGGTCAACTTGTTCAATGGTGTGTTGTGCGGAAAAAGTAATACGCAAACGGGAGCTGCCAACCGGAACGGTGGGCGGGCGAATCGCAATAATTAAAATGCCGCGCTCGGCTAATTTTTGCGAAATCGATAAAGCGCGCGCTTCATCGCCAATCACTATCGGCTGGATCGGCGAAAAGGAATCCATTAATTGCAAATTGAGCGCCTGAACGCCAGCGCGAAAATGTGCGATAAGTGTATTGAGATGTTCACGGCGCCACTGCTCCGTTTGTATCAAACGCAAACTCGCCCGTGTTGCCGCCGCCACTGCAGGCGGCATGGCTGTGGTGTAAATATAAGGCCGAGCAAATTGGATAAGGGTTTCGATCAGGGTTTCACTGCCTGCGATAAAAGCACCGAAGCTACCGGCGGCTTTGCCAAGGGTGCCCATTAAAATCGGCAACTGCTCTTGGTTTAAACCAAAGTGCTCCCCGCAACCGGCGCCAGTTTTTCCCAGGCAACCAAAACCGTGGGCGTCATCCACCATCAGCCAAGCATTATTTTTTTGCGCGAGTGCGGCCAGTTCAGGCAAGGGCGCGCAATCACCATCCATACTGAATACACCATCCACCACAATTAATTTTCTTGCGGCTTCGGTTTTTTCTAAACGGCTTTGCAGGTTAGTCAGATCATTGTGCAAAAAGCGCTGAAAGCGGGCACCGCTTAATAAACCTGCATCGAGCAAACTGGCGTGATTTAAGCGGTCTTCAAATACCCCATCACCCTGTCCGACCAGCGCGGTAATCGCGCCCATATTGGCCATATAACCGGTGGAAAATAACAGCGCGCGCTCGCGCCCGGTAAATGCCGCCAGCTCTTCTTCCAGCGCGTGGTGCTCACAGGAATGCCCGGCGACCAAATGCGAAGCGCCACTGCCCACACCACATGTGGTTGCAGATTGCTGCAGTGCGGCAATCACCTCCGGGTGATTGGCTAGGCCTAAATAATCATTGCTGCAAAATGCGAGATAGTTTTTTCCATCCACCATCACCTGCGGTGTTTGTGGCGATTGCAATAATTTGCGCGTGCGATACAAATGCGCAGCGCGGCGTTCGGCAAGAGCGGGAGCGAGAGTTTGATCGAGATGAGAGGACATGAGTGCGGCACACGTAGGATGGGTGGAGCCGAAAGGCGATATCCATCAAATTCTAACGCAGATGTGGTGGGGATCGCTTAGGCTCCCCCCACCCTACGAATTCATAACAATATTTTTTGCAGCCTTATTTCGCCGCGTTGTAAAAAAACTCATCCAACTTGGCTTCTTGCAACTGATGCACAATCGCAGCTTCCTGCTCGCTTTCGTCTTCATGAACTTCGTAAGCTTCGGGTTTGATGCCGAGCTTGCTGAACAATTGCATATCTTTGTTGGCTTCCGGGTTGGGCGTGGTCAGCAATTTTTCGCCGTAGAAAATCGAGTTGGCGCCAGCAAGGAATGCCATCGCTTGGGTTTGCTCATTCATTTGCTCGCGGCCAGCCGATAAACGCACATGGGATTGGGGCATCAGAATACGGGCAACAGCGATGGTGCGGATAAAATCAAAGGGATCGAGATCGGCTTCATTTTCCAAGGGTGTGCCATCCACTTTAACCAGCATATTGATTGGCACAGACTCGGGGTGCTCGGGCATATTGGCCAGCTGTTGCAGCAAACCGGCGCGATCATTTTCCTCTTCGCCCATGCCAACGATACCGCCGCAGCAGACTTTCATGCCCGCTTTGCGCACATTGTCGAGGGTTTGCAGGCGATCTTGATAGGTGCGAGTGGTGATGATTTCGCCGTAGTATTCGGGTGATGTATCCAGATTGTGGTTGTAGTAATCCAGACCGGCGTCTGCCAATTCTTGCGCTTGCGACTCGTCCAGCATACCCAGGGTCATACAGGTTTCCAGACCGAGCGCTTTTACGCCCTGCACCATGGTGGTTACATAGGGCATGTCTTTGTTTTTCGGTGAACGCCAGGCGGCACCCATACAAAAACGAGTTGCGCCAGACGCTTTAGCTGCTTTGGCTTCCTCGATGACTTTTTCTACTGCCATCAACTTTTCGCGCTCAAGGCCGGTGTCGTAGCGCGCCGATTGCGGACAGTAGGCGCAGTCTTCCGGGCAGGCGCCGGTTTTGATCGAGCAGAGCGTACTGACTTGCACTTCATTCGGGTTGAAATGGGCGCGGTGCACACTTTGCGCCTGAAACATCAGGTCGCTAAACGGCAGGGCAAACAGGGCGGTAATTTCGGCGCGGGTCCAATCGTGTCTAACACTGGGAGCAAAGCTGGCGTTCATAAAGGCGTTCCATGGTCATTCTGGGCAAGAGTTTTTGGGCTATGCAGCATCTTAACCGAGCCAAAAAAAGCTGTCAACCTAAAAGACAACATGGGGTTTACTACTCAATTTTGACAAAGCCGCCAGCAATATCGAAAATGCGTCTTTAAGGATTATTGCCAACAGGGATTTTTATGCTGCATTTCATCGCTTCAGCTACCACCAAACTGGTCGATCAACTTCTGCCCGCCCCTTGCCTGCTGTGCGGCTTGGCCAACCCCAAGTACCGATTGCTCTGCCCCGAGTGCGATGCAGCCCTGCCGCGCCTCAGCTTGGAACCGCATTTATGTAGCTGCTGCGCACTGCCACTTACCAGCGATGCCACCCATTGCGGCAAGTGCCTGCGCAAACCGCCGGCATTTAAGCAATCGAGCATTGCCTTTAGTTACATTCATCCCCTGGATCATCTGATCCATCAATTCAAATACCGGCGCCAATTGAGCAGCGGCAAATTGCTTGCACGACTCTTAGCCGATACTTGCCAGCACAGCGAGCGCCCAGACTTTTTACTGCCCGTGCCCAGCCACTGGCGCAAACGCTGGCAGCGCGGTTTTAACCAGAGCGAGCTGATGGCCTATTGGGTGGGCGAACAATTGGCGCTTCCGGTGTTATCGGCCTGCCAGCAAACCCATTATCACCATTCGCAAAAAGGCCTGAGCCGTGCTGAGCGATTAAAAAATTTGCGCGAATCTTTCAGTATCAAACCGGGTTATCGCCTAAAAATCGCCAATGCCCATATTGCGCTGATTGATGATGTGGTCACCACCACTGCCACAACACGCACGCTGAGTGAACTTTTGCTCAAAGCGGGCGCCCAACGGGTGGATATTTGGGCGCTGGCGCGTACACCAGATCATTAAGGTTGGGCTTATTGAACCAGATAAACTACACCCCCGTATTCGCTACCAGCAGCGCAACATTCGCGTACTGATGACAAATCTTGCTACCTCATAGGTGCAATAGTCGCTACTATTCTTTTTCGCTTAACCCGTTACTTTTATCGTTAATAGCCACAAGGATTTACATGAGTTTTCCCTATCGAGCGCTGACCCGCGCCCTTGCTTTTGCCGTCAGCTTGAGCCTGCCCGCGCTGGCCGAAACCACCCCGCCATTGCCATCGTCTGCCGCCCAGCAACTTTATGCCTCAGCGCAACAAGACTTGTTGCAGCTGCGCGTATTGCTGAAAAACGGCAATAGCCAGTCGTCGGTTGGCTCGGGGTTTTTAATCGGCAACTCCAATTTGGTGGTGACTAATTTCCATGTGGTCTCGCAAATTGCGCTGGAGCCGGAAACCTATTTTGGCGAATACAAAGACACCAGTGGCGCCAGTGGTGCAATTGAATTGCTCGCGGTGGATGTGCTGCACGATTTGGCGATTGTGCGGATCGCGCGCAATGGCAGCGGCTTTTTCAAAGTGCCTCATGCCCCAGCTGGCACCGCACAACCAGCGCTGGTGAAATTAAATCAGGGGCAGCATTTATATTCCCTCGGCAATCCACTCGATTTGGGTTTTACCATCTCCGAGGGGACTTATAACGGGATCAGCGCACGCGGCTTTTCCGATCAATTGATGTTTACTGGCCCAGTCAACGCAGGCATGAGCGGCGGCCCCAATGTGACAGCCGATGGTCAGGTCGCGGGGGTTAATGTCGCGCACCGCCGCGACGGCGAATTGGTCAGTTTTTTAGTGCCGGTGCGCTATGTGCAAGCGTTATTGGCGCGTGTCACCAGTGATATGAAAGCGCCAACCGATTTCAAACCGATCATTGGCGAACAATTGCTCGAACATCAAGCGGTGATGGTGGATAAATTACTGGAGAAGCCATTCAGCATCAAAGACCTTGGCCCTTACCGCGTTCCGGTGCGCGAATCTGATCAGGTGCGCTGCTGGGGCAATACCGATAGCTCGGCCAAAAAAGCCTATACCATCGCCAGAATCAATTGCTCGATGGAGTCGGCAATTTTTGTGTCAGGCGAGCTGCAAACCGGTCACATCAGCATGCATCACAAATACGCACACAACAAAAAACTCAACGCCATGCAATTTGCCCAACTCGCCAGCAATATGTTTGACGATCAGGTGTACAGCACCGCAAAAAGTGAAACCATCACTCCCGCTGCCTGTACTGAAGACTTTATTAAACACAATAATATTTCGCTGCGCGCGCTGGTCTGCGCTGAGGCTTATCACAAATTTAAAGAGCTGTACGATTTCACCTTGATCACCGCAAGCACCGACGACAGCTATAAAAGTTTACAAAGCATGATCAATATCCAAGGCGTTTCCTACAGCAACGGGATGAAGTTAATCAGCCAATTTTTGCAGGGCATTGATCGCTCAAGCAAAACTGACGATGAAATAAAACCACTGCCCGATGACATGATCCAGAGCGATGAAGTTGATACTGACGAATCCAACACTATGGAGGCCGCACAATGAGCCACTCCATTTTTGTTGAGCAGTTAACCCCCGATGGTGAAGTGCTGCATCGCAGCAAGGTGACACATCTACCTATCACCATTGGCCGCGCTTACGACAACGATATTATTCTCGATGATCCACACACCGCTGCACATCACGCCCAGATTGAGTTGAATCAACTCGATGAATTAATTATCACCGACCTGGGCAGCCACAACGGCATCACACTGACTAATACCCGTGAGAATTTTTTTGTGGTGGATGGCGATAAAGTCTATCGCCTCGGCCACACTCGCTTGCGCATTCGCACGGCGGATTACCAAGTCGCTGCTGAAGTGACTGATTTGACCAACCATCAGTGGGAGGGGTTATTGCCTGCCTTAACCGGCTTGGTTTTACTGCTGATTACTGGCTTGACCAGCACTTGGCTGGCGGACCTTAATCAAGGCACGCTGAGTAAATACCTGCTGGAATTAGTGAGTGTATTTGGTTTTGCCATTGGCTGGAGCGGTGTGTGGGCGCTATTTGGCAAACTCTTTACCGGCCATGCACGTTTTGGCCGCCACTTGTTTATTGCCAGTGCCGGGCTTGCCTTTCTGGAGCTGTGGGAGCATGTCAGCGGCCTACTCGCCTATGCATTGAGCTGGGAATTTTTGACCCTCTTTAATTCACATCCACTCATTGTCATTTGCGCAACGGTGCTGTACTTCCACATGCGCACCGCTGGCAACAAACGCCCGGGGCGTTTGAAACTCATCTTGATCGCCTTGGTATTGCTGGGCTCTACCATCACCATGACCAAAAAATATCAGGCGAGCAATCATCTGTCCGATGAGCTTTATATGAGCCACATTTATCCACCTTCAGTTCGCCTCAGCCGCGATCACAGCTTGGAAGAATTTATGGCAGATATGCAATCGCTCAAAAAACAGGTTGATGATGAGCGCAAAGAAAAACCAGAGAAAGAAAATCCAGAGAAAGATGCCGTCACCAACGATCAAACCGAGGAGCCAAGGTCAGAACAGGAAAGTTCCGCCGCGACACCATGATCTATAACAAGGATTCAGGTGCGGGCTTTTCCATCGCCCGCGCCGATTCGTTGGACACTATCCACCCGCGCGCCTAGAATGGCGCCCTTTTTCTAACCCACCCTATCTGCGCAGGTACTCCAATGGGCAACAAAACCGCTCTCTATGCCACCCACCAAGCCATGGGCGGCAAACTCGTAGACTTTGGCGGCTGGGATATGCCACTGCACTACGGCTCGCAAATCGAAGAACACCACAAGGTGCGGCAGCATGCGGGGATGTTTGATGTATCACACATGACCGTGGTGGATGTGACCGGCGCAGACGCCAAAGCCTATCTGCAATATTTGCTGGCGAACGATGTCGCCAAGCTGGATGCACTCTATGGCAAAGCGCTGTATAGCGGCATGCTCAACCATGAAGGTGGTGTGATTGACGACCTGATCGTGTACAACCTGGGCGACTGGTATCGCGTTGTGGTCAATTGCAGCACCCGCGAAAAAGATCTCGCCTGGATGAACCAAGTCGCACAAAAATTCGCTGTCGCCATCACCGAGCGCGCCGAATTGGCGATGATTGCAGTGCAAGGCCCGCAGGCTATTCGTATCGCCTCATCACTGGTCAACGCCGAGCAGGCAGCGGTAATTGCCAGCTTGAACGTATTCCAAGGTTTACCTGCAGGCGATTGGTTTATTGGCCGCACCGGTTATACCGGCGAAGATGGCTTGGAAATTATGCTACCCAATGAAGCCGCAGCAAGCTTCTGGCAAGCACTGGCGGATGCGGGTGTCGCACCTTGCGGCTTGGGCGCACGCGATACCTTGCGCCTGGAAGCAGGTATGAACCTCTACGGCCATGAAATGGATGAAACTGTATCGCCACTGGCCGCCAATATGGGCTGGACTATTGCATGGCAACCAGCGGAGCGCGATTTTATCAGCCGCGCGGTTTTGGAATCTCAAAAGGCTGCCGCATCAACCCAAAAACTGGTGGGATTAGTCTTGCGCGAACGCGGCGTATTGCGCGCCGAACAAGTTGTCACAGTCGAGGGTAGCGATGAAAAAGGCGTTATCACCAGCGGGACATTTTCACCGAGCTTGGGCTATTCTATTGCTTTAGCACGCGTGCCGCGGAGTATTGGCAGCCACTGCCAAGTGGAAATGCGCGGCAAGCAAGTGACGGTTGAAGTGGTAGCACCCAATTTTGTACGCAACGGCAAAGCGGTTATCTAAAGTTACGTAAAACGTTAAATATTCTCACAGAACCATTGCTGGAATAATCACAGCAACATTTACACGAACAATTACAGGAAAAAAGCCATGAGCGATATTCGCAAAGAACTGAAATATTTGAGCAGCCACGAGTGGGCACGCGTTGAAGAAGACGGCACTGTCACCATCGGCATTACCGACCACGCACAAGATGCGTTGGGTGATGTTGTGTATGTGGAAACTCCGGAAGTCGGCACCCGTGTTGCGTTGGGTGAAGAAGCGGGTGTAGTGGAATCAGTTAAAGCCGCGTCCGATATTTATTCACTGGTTTCTGGCGAAGTGGTTGAAGTTAACGAAGCGCTGCAAGACGCACCTGAAACCGTTAACAGCTCACCCTATGATGACGGCTGGTTCTTCCGTGTTAAACCCGATGATTTAGCAGAGCTCGACGAAGCACTGGATGCCAGCGAGTATCGTGAATTACTGGAAAGCGACGAATAATTTCTTATTTATTCGCCATCCATAAAAAACGCGGCCGATGCCGCGTTTTTTATTGCCAACGATTTAAGTTTATTTACATCGCTGATTTGATTTCGTTTTGAATAGTTTTTATATCACGCGGCCAAGGGCCTGCATCGCGCTGCGCACTGGGCAAACGGGCAATCGCCTGGCGCGCCTGTGCCGAACTGGAGTAGCGGCCAGTAATCACCACAAACCAATCTCGCCCTTGGCGCTTGCTGCGAAAGACTAGCAAATCATTTTTATTGGGTTGCTCCGCAACAAAAGCCCGCGCAGCTTTTTCAGTGCTAACGCCCAATAACTGCACAGTAAATTCGCTTGGCTGCCAAGACAAAATAGTGCGCTCTTGTGCATTTGCACCAATCGCCGCAGTGCTTGTCGATTTCACCACAGGCTTAGCAATTTCCGGCTCAGGTTTAACCTCTCGCACCTTAGGTTGCGCCACTGGCTCCGGCACAGTCACGACCGGTTTTGGCTGCGGCAATGGTTCTGGCATTGGCTCGGGCACAGATTGAACCTGCTTGGGTGGCGCGGTAGGCAACTGCGCCAACGGAACAATTTCCTCTTTAGGTAACTCATCGCTGCCAACATTCGCGCCTTTTGTTGTTTGCGCTGCTGGCTGCACTTGCTGATTAGGCTGTAATGGTTGCGGCAGTGACTGCAACAGTGGCTGCACTGGGGTATCGGTAGAGCTCAATGCTGCCTGCTGATCGGTAGCTATTGACGACGCAGGCTGGGCTGGCGCAGCTGGAATTGCCGCCGAATTCACCAAAGAAGAATTGGCGCTTGTCGGTTTTTTTTCCTCATCACCCATATAGAGAATTACAACACCAACCATTGCTATCAGCAGAGATAAAGCAACAATATGCAGCACTGGTAGCGGGCGCTTACTAGATGGAGATGCAGGCGTAACTGACTCCAGCAGACGCTCCTGCGCCAATTCATGCAGCACACTGAGCTGCCCATGAGTCTGCCGCCACCAAGGCTCAACCATCGACTCTGAAAAAATTTCCGGCCCGAGATAGTCGGCCATCTCCATGCGGAAATTTAAATAATCAACAGTTTCCAATAATCCGAAGGATTGCAAATGTAGATCATTGATTAATAAGTTTTCCGGACTCAAACGCTCCAGGCGATGCATCAATTGCGGCTCGCCAAACAATGCAAGGTGCAGGCGATTTTGCTGTGGAAAATTATTGAGCAGTGAGGTAATCACAGATATGGATTGATCATCCAACAAATGTGCATTATCCAATACAACAACGGCTAAACCTTCATCATCTGATACAGCCTCCTCGGCAATAAAAGCCTCAAGACTGGTCAGCAAATTTTCCGTTGATGGGATATCGCCAGCATTAATTTCAAACGACTGAACAATCGATAATAAAATTTGCTCAAGACTTTGCCCGGAGCGCAAACTTAAAAAACAAATTTGATCCTGATCAGAAAGCGAATCCATAAACGCATGGGCGATGCGTGTTTTTCCCACTCCATATTCGCCCAAAACCGCAAGAACACTATTGCTGAATTGGCAGAGATGCAGCAACTGGTCGAGTAATTGCCGACGACCAGCACCGGTAAATAGTGGAAACGAGTAATCCTGCGCAAATGGGTCTTCAGACAAACCGTAACGCTGGCGATAATCTGCCAATAATTGATCTTCAGAGTGCCCGTTATCCAGCTCATCAAACAAATAAGGTTGTTGTGAGTCGCCGTGATCGAGCAAGCGACTGTCCGGCTGGGCACGCAGCGGTGACTCTCTGGTCATGATCTATGTCTCTTGTAACCTGTTTGATTAATCTGCTTTACACGCATCAAATGTATCTTGCAGCATGCCAGCATCTATATCGCTGGTAATAATTGCTTTGCCCATAGCCTCCAACAACACCAAACGCAAACGACCATCCAATACTTTTTTATCCACGCCCATTAATTCCATGAATTGAGTTGGAATCATATCAGACGGTGCTTTAACGGGCAGATTTGCACGCTGCAACAAATGGATCACGCGCGCCAACTCATCATTACTGATAGCACCGCGACGACAGGATAAGTCCGCTGCCATTACCATGCCTGCAGCAACCGCCTCGCCATGCAGCCAATTGCCATACCCCTGCGCCGTTTCAATTGCATGGCCAAAGGTGTGGCCTAAATTTAAAATCGCACGCAAGCCGCCTTCATGCTCATCTTGCGCCACTACATCCGCTTTATTTTCACAGGAACGTTTTACCGCATAAGCCAAGGCAGTCATGTCGCCTGCAAGCAAATCATCCATATTGTTTTCCAACCAGACAAAAAAGTCATAATCAGAAATCAAACCGTATTTCACTATCTCCGCAATACCGGCAGACAATTCACGCGCGGGTAAGGTCGTTAACAAGGAGGTATCGGCAAGCACACAACGCGGCTGATAAAAAGCACCGATCATATTTTTACCGAGCGGATGATTCACGCCGGTTTTTCCACCCACGGATGAATCAACCATGGATAACAAGGTTGTGGGAATCTGAATAAAATCCACGCCACGTTGATAGGTTGCAGCGGCAAAACCAGTCATATCGCCAACCACTCCACCACCCAGCGCAATTAACGTAGTTGTACGGTTGTGGCGCGAGCTAAGTAAGGTATCAAAGATACTGCTCCATACCTCCAACGTCTTATGGCTTTCACCATCGGGCAAAATCACACTGTTTACTTGATAGCCACCGAGTACTGCACAAAGCTTATCAAGATAGAGAGGGGCAACAGTTTCATTGGTAACCACGCAAACCTGACGCCCGCGAATATGCTGACGCAGTAATTCCGGCTGCGACAACAATTGTTCGCCGATATAAATGGGATAGCTGCGATCCCCCAAGTTAACGGTTAAAACCTGCATAAAGATTGCCTTTTACGAAGACGAAGAAAATCAGCCGCACTTTATCACAAAGCACAGACTGATATCAGCGATGGAAAGACGAGAAAAGAAGTGCTGAAAAGTGTTGAGACGTTTAGGTGTCTTGCACCAGTGACGCAATTTCTTGTGCTACTGCTTTGGGAGAACGTCGATCAGTATTGACCACAAAGTCAGCTGCATCTTGATAAAGCGGATCGCGCAGCGCAAGCAGATCAATAATTTTCTGACGCGGATTTTCGACTTGCAGCAAAGGGCGCTTTTTATCGCGAGCGGTGCGCTCAACCAGCTGCTCGATAGATGCCGTGAGATAACAAACAAAACCTGAAGATTTCATCATTTCGCGATTTTGCGCACGCAAAACAATCCCGCCACCGGTAGCAATGACTGCATCACGCTCTTTTGCTAACTCATGCAAAACTGCGGTCTCGCGCTCACGAAAGCCTTCCTCTCCTTCCATATCGAAGATCCAGGGAATGTCGGCCCCCGTGCGCTCTTCTATGACACGGTCGCTATCGCGAAAACTGAGATTTAATTCTGCAGCCAACAAGCGGCCTATTGTAGATTTGCCGGCCCCCATGGGGCCGACCAGAAAGACATTGGGTTTACGCATTAGTTTGAGAGAGTATCCGACATCAACTTGGGAGTGACGAAAATCAACAATTCAGTTTTGAATTGACTATCCACCGTTTTCTTAAACAAACGACCAAGATAAGGGATATCACCCAGTAATGGCACTTTACTTTCCCCTTTTGTCCCCTCAAGCGAGAACACGCCGCCCAACACTACAGTTTGACCATTGTTAACCAGCACTTTGGTTTCCAAACGAGTTATATCGACAGTAGGTACGCCGGTTTCCGTCACCTGACCAAGCGAATCTTTCCAAACAACCAAATCCATAATAATGCGATTATCTGGTGTAATTTGCGGAGTTACCTCTAGCTTCAATACCGCCTCACGGAAGCCAGTAGTTGTGCCACCGCTTGGTGCGCTTTCTTGGTAACCAATTTCTTTACCAGATTTGATAATTGCCAGCTGCTTATCACTGGTAATAACCTTAGGTTGCGAGACGATCTCAGCATAACCCGAAGTCTCCAATGCACTCAGCTCCAAATCAAGAAAAGTATTATCTGTAATCACACCTATTGCCGCAGTAGCCGCATTGGTATTGTTTACAGCCAAGTTCACAACATTATTTTCAGTAAGGTTAAGAGACTTGTCATCACCTGGCCCTTGATTCCACCAATTATAAGGGCTAGTGCCATCTTCATCATCTAACCCTTCTTGAGAGCCAGCAAAGTTAATAATTCGTCTATTGTTAGCATTGAATCCAGCCCCCCCCCAACGCACACCCAATTCACGCTCAAAGTCTGTATTGGCAATAACAATACGCGCCTCAATCATCACCTGACGGATTGGAATATCAATTTGGTCAACCAACCGTTTGAAAGACTCAATACGCTCGGCGGTGTCAGTAATGATAATAGAGTTGGTTCGCTCATCGACCACGCCCTGTCCACGCTCGGACAGAACGCTCCCCGTAGCCTTACTACCTCCTTGGCCGCCACCGCCACCGCCACCACTATCCCCACGGAATAGCTCAAACATTTCCTTAGCGTTAGCGTAGCGAACACGAATATATTCAGTTCTAAGCGGAGCCAACTCTTCAAGCTGTTTTTTTGTTGTAATTTCTTGACGCTCCCGCTCTGCAATTTCCGCTGCCGGAGCAACCATCAGTACATTGCCAACCTGGCGTTTATCCAGCCCCTTATTTTTAAGCACCATCTCTAGCGCCTGATCCCAAGGGACATTTTGCAAGCGTAGCGTAATACGCCCCTGCACAGTGTCACTAGCCACCAAATTCAACTCGGTAAAATCAGCAATAATTTGTAATACAGCGCGAACCTCAATGTCTTGAAAGTCCAGAGATAACTTTTCGCCGGTGTATTCAAAATCTTTTTTCTTTTCCTGCTTTTCTTGCGCAGTTAGCGGCTTAATGCTCAACACATATTCATTATCAGTCTGATAGGCGAGATAATCAAAATCGCCTCCAGCACTGATGTTAAGCACTGAACTTTCACCCTCCTGAGTCGCACTCACCAATGAAACCGGAGTGGCAAAGTCAACCACATCCAGCCGACGGCGCAATTCAGGCGGCAACCAAGCATCTCTAAACGATAATTTGACACCGGCGCCAGTGCCAACCATGTCAGCACTTACTCTTGGATTGGATAAAGTCACAATCACCCGCCCCTCGCCAGCAGTGCCACGGCGAAAATCGATATTGGTGATTTTTGTTTGATTGCCAATCGCATCGTTTTCTTTAAACGATGACCTAGTAGCCACTTCGACGGCTGGTCGAGAAATTTGCCCACTATCCGTACCTTTTGCTGCACCAACTTCCACAACAAAACTATTGCCATCTGTACGAGTTGTATAAGAGGCCAAATCATTAAGATTTAAAATAAGGCGAGTGCGTCCTTCACTAGTCAACACCATTGCACTTTGACCATTATCGACAGCCAGAGGAAAACGACGTTCTTTTAACCCGCTCACAACATCAGGAAAGTCGAGCACAATGCGTGCAGGCTTTTCGATGGTATAGCCCTTGGGAGTAGGCGGCGGCGCATCAAATGACATGCGCACTTCAAAACGCTCACCAGGCAACTGGAAAAAATTAATTTCACTTAATGTACTTGCCAACGCTATAGGCGAAATAACCAAGCCAACAAATGCCAAAACATATTTACGCATATTCAACCCCGGAGTGAATAGAGCACACATATCCGCTTATTCCTTCTCTTCTAATTTAATAATTCTGGGACGTTCAACCCAACCATTGGAACCATCACCCACGATCTCCATCACCTCAATTTGCCCTGAGCTAGTGGATATTATTTTGCCGTGGTTCATCCCCAAGTAATTTCCAACCGTTGCTGGCACAACACTGTTTGCACCATCATCAATCAGCGCCCAAAGCTGGCCACCCTTACTGATAGTGCCTACCATTTTAAGCGAAGTGATATTAAAACCTTCGAGAAACTCTTTTTCTCTAGTCAAATCAGGAGCAACTGCACGCCCACCTTTTGCTGCCGATTCATCAATTGGAATAGGTTTTTCAAAGGGACTGCGCAAAGTCATCGCGCTATAAGTGAAAGGCTGATATGGACTAAACGTAGGTAATGGCTCAATTTGTCCTTTGGGTCTACGCTTTGTCTCTTCCATAAAATTGAGCAAATCCTGCTGTGATGACTGACCGCACCCTACCAAAGCCAGCATACAAACCAATTGGGTAATTAACAGTGACCGTCTCATTTGTCGGCCTCCTGAGACTTGTAGCGATAGGTCTTCGCTAGAATTTTCATATTCAAGGTTTTATTTTCTTTAGACGCAACAATGGAGAAATCATGCAAGGTCACAATACGCGGCATACCGGCAACACCACTGACAAAACCACCCATATCATGGTAACCGCCCTCCGCCGAAATACTAATTGGCACCTCAATGTAATACTCAGCCACCACATCAGGCTGAAAATTAATATTGATATTTGTCAATCCACTCTCACTACCACGAGTACCTATATCTTCTAAAAGTCCAGGCACTTCGGTTTTGGCAGGCAGGCGCGACAACAAGGAGTCAAATGTAACCTTCATCTCCTCCATTTGCGCCTTGTAGGCATCCAAATTCGCTGCTTCAAAACTGCGTTTTTCAAAAGTCCCTCTCAAGGTTTGCTCTTGTGCGACAGCAGCCTCAAGCTCTAAATTCAAATCACTAATTTTCAGATAATAAGTACCCGCAAAAACCACCGCTATTAACAACAAACAAACAAAAGCTTTAGCGGGCCAAGGCCAAACACCTATCTTTTCAAAATCTATATCGCTTACATCAAATTCTTTAAGCTGTTCGAGGGTATCTTGAAATGACATTTATTTAGCTCCCCCTGTAGTTTTGGCCGGATCAATGGCAGCGTCCACCGGTGCGGAAGTCTCAACCGTCATTTTAAATCTACTCGCATCCTCACCTTCCTCAGGTGCAGCATCCACTGAAATCAAGTTATGTGACGCATACCAGTCTGAGGCTTCAAGGTTGCGCAGAAAACTGGCTATCCGATTGTACGATTCAGCCACTCCCACAATAGTTACTACGTTGCCTTTTCGCTCTGCTGAATTGATCCAAACACCATCAGGAATAGCCCGCGCAAGCTCATCAAAATACCGAACAATAACTGGACGAGTCCCCTCAAGATCGGTGATCACTTTGATGCGCGCCAACAAATCATCGCGCACTTTTTTAATTTCACTGATTTCTTTTACCTGTGCATCAAGCTTGGCAATCTCCTGCTTAAGCAGCTGATTACGGGCATTTTGATTTTCAATAGCAGTCTGCACACTGGACACCCACACATAGGCACCAAAGACTGCCGCCAAACCAATCCCGACAATAACCCCAAGAAACTCTCGCTTCTTTTCTTGCCGATAAGCCTCGCGCCAGGGCAATAAGTTAATTTTGGCCATTAGTCAAAACTCCTCATTGCCAAACCAGTAACAATCATCAAGGCAGGAGCATCGTTTGCAAGCGACACCGCATTAACTCTGGATGAAACTGACATACGCGCAAACGGATTAGCTACCACAGTTTGCGTTCCTAATTTTTCTTCTATCAAACCAACCAATCCTTCTAACGAAGCAACACCGCCAGCGAGGATGATGTAGTCCACATCATTGTACTGACTAGCGGAGAAGAAGAATTGAAGGGAACGAGTGACCTGCTGAACAACAGCATCTTTAAAGGGAACCAGAACTTCCATCTCGTAGTCATCGGGCAAACCGCCTTGCTTCTTGGCAAGACCTGCCTCCTCGCGTGATAAACCATAGCGCCGCTGAATTTCTTCTGTCAGCTGACGCCCGCCAAACAACTGTTCGCGGGTATAAACGGTTTTGCCATCAACCAGAACACTCAAGGTCGTCATGGTTGCGCCTATATCAATAATCGCAACCACCTGCCCCTCTTGATCTTCCAATTGCTCAGCGATCAATTCAAAGGCGCGCTCCATACAATAGGCTTCAATATCAACTTTTTCCGCTATCAGATCTGAATCAGCCAGCACCTGCTGGCGAACCTCTACGTTTTCACGGCGACATGCAGCCAACAAAACTTCCACCTGATCGGGGTTGCGCGGAGAAATCCCCTGCACTTCAAAGTCAAGCGCAACCTCCTCAAGGGGGAAGGGGATATATTGATCAGCCTCAGCAGCGATCTGGCTTTCCATTGCGTCGTCATTTAAATCCATCGGCATATCGATCATCTTAGTGATCACCGCTGAACCAGCGACAGCAACAGCTGCATGTTTAAGCTTGGTTTTAGACTGCTTGACCATAGACCTGACCACTTCAGCCACTGCGACGGGGTCAGCAATGTTCTTCTCCACCACCGCATTGGGCGGGAGAGCTTTTACGGTATAGGACTCAACGCGGTAGCGATCGCCACTGCGACTAAGTTCAAGCAATTTGACCGAGGTGGAACTGATATCCAACCCGACCACCGGCTTAGCCTTCTTATCGAGGAAACTTAAAATGCCCATTTTTCTATCTATATCCGTAACTTAGACGTTGTTTATGTTATAGCACTTTAACTTAAGCCTGCAACAAACCGATGAATATGTAAACAGGCAAAAAGCCCGTATAATGCCCGCCACCTGCGGCAACCGCGCTAACTCATTAATTCACATAGAAAAAATGTTCAGTAAAAAATCCTTCTTCGGCATTATTTTCTGGCTGTTACTGGCCGGTTTCAGCGTTACTTTGGTGACATTCGCCGGACTCTATCTTTATTTGAGCCCTAAATTGCCATCGGTTGATTCATTGAGGGAGGTTAAATTACAGACCCCTTTGAGAGTTTATTCAAGCGACGGCAAGTTAATAGGTGAATTTGGCGAACAGCGTCGCACTCCCCTTACCTACAACCAGATACCGCCTCTGTATATAAAAGCACTCCTCTCCGCCGAAGATGCAGAGTTCTTTGAGCATCATGGAGTTTCTCTAAAAGGCATGTTGCGCGCCGCATCACAAATTCTGAAGTCCGGCGCCATTCAATCGGGCGGAAGCACTATTACGCAACAGTTGGCGCGTGATTTCTTTCTCACTCGCAAACAAATCTTCTCACGCAAGTTTAACGAAATCCTCTTATCTATTGAAATTGAACGAAAATTTACCAAGGAAGAAATTCTTGAGCTGTTCAATAACAAAATGTTCTTTGGCAACCGCGCCTATGGTTTGCAAGCAGCAGCCCAGATCTACTATGGCAAGGATATTCACCAACTAAGTATCGCCCAATACGCAATGATTGTCGGTGTATTGAAAGCCCCATCCGCCTATAACCCACTCGCCAATCTCAAGCGCGCTATGATTCGCCGCAATTGGATTATCGGGCGGATGTACGAGCTAAAACACATCGATCAAGCGACTTACGAAGCGGCAATTAATGAACCCAATACCGCTAGTTACCACGGCACAACATTAGATGTGCAAGCGCCTTATATCTCCGAAATGGCACGCCAGGAAGTATTGGATCGTTTTGGCGACAAGGCTTACTCCGAGGGCTACAAGGTCTACACCAGTGTCGATAGCGCCATGCAGGCAACCGCGCAAGCCGCTGTACTCAAGGGATTGCTGAGCTACGATCAGCGCCACGGTTATCGCGGGCCGGAGCGGCATTTAAAACCCTCAGAGGATGCCGATCTGATCGACTGGCAAGATCAGTTGCAAAACATTCCCACCCTGGGAGGCCAGGAACCTGCCGCAGTGGTAAATGCACAAGCAAAATCGCTACGGGTATTGATGAGCAATGGCGACTTTGTTGATCTGGGATGGGAGCAAGGCTTATCTGAGGTTCGCCCTTACTTGACGGAAGATAGCCGCGGGGGAACCTATAAAGCGGTCACCGAATTTCTCAAACCTGGCGATGTAGTGCGCATCACCAAAGACAGTGACGACCAATGGCGATTTAGCCAAGTGCCCACCATTCAGGCAGCGCTTGTCTCCCTCGACCCACTCGACGGCGCAATTCGCTCGTTAGTTGGCGGCCTCGATTTCAATCAAAGCCATTACAACCGCGCAATTCAAGGAGCGCGCCAGCCAGGCTCCAGCTTTAAACCGCTGATTTATACCGCCGCACTGGAAAATGGCTTCACTCCAGCGTCGATCATTAACGATGCTCCCATCGTGATTGAAAACACCAGCACCGGCATTGCCTGGCGCCCAGAGAATGACGATGGTAAGTTTGTCGGCCCCATGCGCATGCGTCAGGCACTCTATCGCTCACGCAACCTGGTATCGATTCGCCTATTGCGCAGCATTGGCATGCAAACCGCGCTAGACAGCCTCGCCCGTTTTGGCTTTAACCCCAAAGAGTTCCCGCGTGATCTAACCCTCGCACTGGGCACCCACGCCCTCACCCCCATGCAAATGGCCACCGCTTACGCCACCTTTGCCAATGGCGGCTTTAAGGTTGACCCTTATCTGGTCACTCGAATTGAAGACAGCAAAGGCAACATTGTTTACGAGGCACGCCCAAAGCGGGTATGTAAGGAGTGTGAGTTCAACCAACTCAGCTATGCCGATGATGGCAGCCTGATACCGGCAACCCCCAGCCTTGATAACAATGCGCGTGCGCCTCGTATTATTGATGCTCGCATCGCCTACCTGATCGACTCCATGCTGCGCGATGTTGTCGATAAAGGCACTGGTCGGCTAGCCAAACAACTCGGCCGCAATGACATCGCCGGTAAAACCGGGACTACCAACGGCCCACGCGACAGCTGGTTTTCCGGCTACAACCCCAATATTGCCACCAGTGTTTGGGTCGGATTTGATGCAAACACATTATTGGGGCGCAAAGAATTTGGCAGTTCCGCAGCACTGCCTATCTGGATCGATTTTATGCGCACCGCACTGGAGGGAATTCCTGATAAATTGCCGCGCCAGCCAGAGGGAATAGTGACGGTACGGATTAATCCAGACACCGGAAAACCAGCCATGCCAGGCGATCCGGATGCGATTTTTGAAGTATTTTTAGGTGAAGACACAGGCCGCACTTCGGCTGCAGGTAATGAAAGCAGCGAGCAAGCGACCTTACCGGAAGAGCTTTTCTAACCTTATCATTCAGTGATTACCCTCATGGACGAGGGCGACCGCAGCTGCATCACCAGCGGCTTAAATTGCTGCGAACGCTTCGACTTTTGCGCACTAATCCAACCGCGCACTTCAATTTTTCGCCCTTCCAACGTCAGCCAATTCTGCTTACGGTAACCAAATAGAGACCAGTCTTTTTTGGCGACTCGCACCACCAACTTGCCATCCAACTCCAGCCACAACGCAGAGTTAATATCCACCTTAGCGACACGCCCCCTCACCAAACGAAAACCAGTTTCATCGCCGCGCATGGAGGTGCTTGGCAGCGGCTGCCAATAGGGGTCGCGCCACATGCCCAGATGTT
>CAXAVL010000055.1:0-21066 GCA_963971905.1 uncultured Cellvibrio sp. | reverse complement strand
AGTTATTTGGTGCGTATGGAGCCTGGGGTACAAAGCTGTGAAGAGACGCTGACTCTGGCGAGCGGCTCCTGCCGCGACAGCGCTTGGTTGCTGGTGCAAATTTTCCGTCACCTGGGTTACGCCGCGCGTTTTGCCTCCGGTTATTTGGTGCAACTCACCGCCGACGTGAAGGCGCTCGATGGCCCAAGCGGCCCGGAAAAAGACTTTACCGATCTCCACGCTTGGACCGAAATTTATATTCCCGGTGCCGGTTGGATCGGCCTTGACCCCACTTCCGGCCTGCTCGCTACTGAAGGGCATATCCCGCTCGCCTGCACACCCGACCCAATTTCTGCCGCGCCTATTACCGGCGCCACCAGCAAGTGCGAAGTGGAATTTTCTTACAGCAACGAAGTGTTCCGCATCCTCGAAGATCCGCGCGTCACCAAACCCTATACCGAGGAGCAGTGGCAAACCATTAACGCGCTCGGTGCAGCAGTAGACAAAGAATTAATCGAACAAGATGTTCGATTGACCACCGGTGGTGAACCAACGTTTGTATCCATTGACGATATGGAATCCGAGCAGTGGAATACCGGCGCACTCGGTGCCGATAAGTTGCGTCTCGCTAAAGATTTATTGCTGCGCATGCGCAAAACCTTTGCGCCCAATGGTTTATTACATTACGGACAAGGCAAGTGGTACCCAGGCGAAGAAGTGCCGCGCTGGGCGCTGGGGTGTTTCTGGCGCACCGATGGTGAAGCACTGTGGAGCAATCCTGATTTATTAGCGCGCGCCGATAAAAATTACGGCCTCACCTACGTCGATGCAAAAAAATTCGCGCAACGATTGTGTGAAAAAATTCGCGTTAATGACGAGCATTTAATTCCCGCGTACGAAGATGTGCTCTATTACCTCTGGGCAGAGCAAACGCTGCCGCATGATATAGATCCGTTAAAAGCCGATTTAAAAGATGACTTGGAACGCCGCCGGATCGCAAAATTATTAACGCGCGGATTAAACACCGAAAGCGGTTACGTTTTACCGATTGAATGGAATTACCCCAACCAAAGTTGGCTAACTGGTCGCTGGAAGTTGCGTAACGATCAATTATTTTTAGTGCCCGGCGATTCACCTTTAGGCCTTCGTTTACCGCTCAACTCACTCGAATTCCCTAAACACGATTACGAGCGCTATCAGCCGGAAAACGATCCGCTCACTACGCGCGAGCCACTGGCACCAAGCGGTCAACAAGCCACGGCACTTGCGGCAGAAAAAAACGGCACACGCAAAATGACTATTGCGCAAAAAGTTGCCGAGCAAAAAGCTGCATTGGCAAATGCCACTAGCCCTGAAGCACACAAACCCATTTATCTCGAAGCCGGTTATGTAATTCGCACGGCGATGTGTTTTGAAGCGCGCGATGGCCGTTTGCATTTATTTTTACCGCCCCTCACTTATCTCGAACACTACGTTGCATTGATCGAAGCGATTGAAGCAACCGCGGCCGAATTAAATATGCCAGTGGTGCTGGAAGGTTATGAACCGCCAAAAGATTATCGCTTGAAGAAATTTTTAATTACCCCAGACCCGGGTGTGATTGAAGTGAATATTCATCCGGTAGAAACCTGGGCCGATTTGGTTAATAACACCGAAGCATTTTATGAAGATGCCCGCCAGTGCCGCTTGGGCACCGAGAAATTTATGCTCGACGGCCGCCACTCAGGCACCGGCGGCGGCAACCATGTCACCTTCGGCGGTTCAACACCGGCGAACAGTCCGTTTTTGCGCCGCCCGGATTTGTTGCGCAGCCTAGTTACTTATTGGCAGCATCACCCCGGCCTTTCCTATTTATTTTCCGGTCTATTTATTGGGCCGACCAGCCAATCGCCGCGCGCCGATGAAGGCCGTGCAGAAATGCTGTACGAATTGGAAATCGCTTTCAAAGAAATGCCGGAAGGTATTGTCGATCAGCCTTGGTTGGTCGATCGCGTGATGCGCAATTTATTAATCGACATCACCGGCAATACCCATCGCGCTGAATTTTGTATCGATAAACTCTATGCCCCCGGCACCGCCAGTGGCCGCCAAGGTATTTTGGAATTCCGCGGTTTTGAAATGCCACCCCATGCGCGTATGTCACTAGTGCAAATTTTATTGTTGCGCTGTTTGATTAGCCGTTTCTGGAAAGAGCCCTACAAAAAACCGCTAGTGCGCTGGGGCACTTTGCTGCACGACAAATTTATGTTGCCTCACTATGTGTGGGAAGATTTGCGCGATGTGGTTAACGATTTAAACGAACAAGGTTATCCATTCCAACTGGAATGGTTAGCTGCATTTGAAGAATTTCGTTTCCCTCATTATGGCCGTGTGCAGTTGGATGATATTGAAATCGAATTGCGCTGGGCGATTGAACCCTGGCATGTGCTGGGTGAAGAAGTCAGCAGCTTCGGCACGTCACGCTATGTGGATTCGTCCCTCGAACGCTTGCAAGTTAAAGTTAGCGGCTTAACACCGGGGCGCTATGTGCTCGCCTGTAATGGCCGCCGCGTGTGTTTGAATGCAACGGGAAAACACGGTGAATATGTCGGCGGCGTGCGCTACCGCGCTTGGCAGCCGCCATCAGCCTTGCACCCGACCATCGGTATTCATTCACCGCTAGTGTTTGACTTAATTGATACCTGGAACGGCAAAAGTATCGGCGGCTGCACCTATCATGTCAGCCATCCCGGTGGCCGCAGCTATGATCGCTTCCCGGTTAACGCCAATGAAGCCGAATCGCGCCGTGGTAATCGTTTCTTTGATATCAACCACACACCGGGAGCCTTACCGATCACACCGGCCGGGGAAATTCTGCGTGAATTTTTTGAAAACAAACATCCACCCAGACCTATGGCACCGCCGCCAGAAGAACCGGCAGATGAATATCCGCACACATTGGATTTGCGCAAATAGCATTAAATGCTCATCGCACTTGTTGAATTTCAACGTCATCAAGCGCGATGAGCAAACAGGCAAGCCATTCTTAAACCGCCAAGCACACAAAATCGGGTTACAATGAAATCCATACCCATAAAAACAACTCAATATCATGAAACCTTATTCCACGCTTATGGAAAATCCGGTCACTACCAGCGATATTAAGGCGTTTATGTATCCCTCACCGCTCGCAGGGATGGATGAAGCCTATGATAGTGAAGGCGGTATTCGCCCCCACTGGCGCTACCTGCTGCACAGCTTGCAAACGCTGGGGCAAGATGCGATTGAAGAGCGGCAGCGCAAAACTCGCCGCATTCTGCGCGATGATGGTGCAACCTATAAAATTTACGATGAGCCAGATGCAAATCAAAGCTGGCAACTCAACCCCATCCCACTGCTCATTGACAGCGAAGAGTGGAACCAAATCGAAACCTCGCTGGTTGAACGCGCGGAATTATTTAATTTATTGCTGCAAGATATTTACGGTGAGCGCACACTGGTTCGCCAAGGTGTGATTCCGCCGGAATTATTATTTTCCCATCACGGATTTTTGCGCCCCTGCCATCAAATTAAATTGCCCGGCGATCACCAATTGATTTTGCATGCTGCCGATTTGGCGCGCGCACCCGATGGCACTATGCGCGTGATGGCCGACCGCACCCAAGCGCCCTCCGGTGCCGGTTACGCCTTAGAAAATCGCACGGTGATGAACCGTGTTTTTCCCAGTTTGTTTCGCGATAGCCATGTGCATCGTCTGTCATTATTTTTTTCGCGCTTGCGGCAGCGTTTACACGAATTAAATCCTAACGGCGGCATTGCGCGCATTGTGGTGCTCACACCGGGTATTTATAACGAAGCGTATTTTGAACACGCCTATCTCGCCAATTATTTGGGTTTCCAATTAGTACAAGGCAGCGATTTGAGTGTGCGCAATGGTTATGTGTGGATGAAAGCACTCGACGGTTTAAAACGTGTCGATGTGATTTTACGCCGCGTCGATGATGTCTATTGTGATCCAGTAGAGTTGCGTGGCGACTCGCGCTTGGGTGTACCCGGTTTATTAGAAGTTGCGCGTATGGGTCACGTAGCAATCGCCAATCCACTCGGCTCCAGTGTGTTGGAAAATCCGGCGCTGCTGCGCTATTTACCTGTTATTTCACAGGCGCTATTAGGGCGCGACCTGCAAATGCCATCAGTCAAAACCTGGTGGTGTGGCAATAGCGATGATTTGGAATATGTGTGCGCCAATTTAAAAGACCTGTTGATCAAACCCACCTATCGTCGCCCCGGTTTGTATGAAGTCTATGGCGCGGATTTAGACGATAAAAAATTACAGGCCTGGCAAAATCGTATTCGAAAAAATCCGCTGCAATTTGTTGCGCAGGAATATGTTGCCGGTGCGCAAACGCCCACCTGGCATCAAGGGCAAATTCAAGCGCGCGCATCGGTTTTGCGCACCTTTGCCGTCGCCAGTGAAAGTTCTTATTCGGTGATGCCCGGCGGTTTGACGCGAGTTAATCTCGATGCCGATAAAAAAATTATTTCCAACCAACGCGGCTCCGTTTCTAAAGATACCTGGGTGTTGGCATCGGAACCTGAAAAACAAGTCAGCTTACTTAATATCGATGCACAATCCTCCAACGAAAGTACCAATGCGCTCCCTAGCCGTGTGGTAGAAAATTTATTTTGGATGGGGCGCTATGCCGAGCGCGCGGAATCCGCATTGCGTTTACTGCGTACTGTGTTTATTCAACTTAACAAAACCGAAAAATTGCCCGATCCGGTCTGTCGCACTTTATTGAGTGCCATCACCCATGTCACCGCAACCTATCCCGGTTTTACCAGTCTGCAAAATACGTTGTTTAAAAATCCCGAACCGGAAATGATTTCGATTATTTTGGACCACCAACGACTCGGCAGTGTGGCCAACAATTTAGTCGCTATGATTAATGCCGCTGAGCAAGTGAAAGAGCAATTTTCCAACGATACGCAGCGGGTGATTAACGACATAGGCGATCAGCTTGAGCAACTAAAACAAACGCTGGAACCCAACACGCTTTCCGCGCCGGAAGAAGCCTTGGCGCCGCTGATTACAACACTACTCGCATTTGCCGGTTTAATTCACGAAAGTATGACGCGCGGCAATGGCTGGCACTTTATGGAAATGGGGCGCCGTCTTGAGCGTGCGCTGCAAATTGTGAATACCTTGCGCTCACTATTGGTGACCGGTTTTGAAGAAATTGAACAAGAGACATTGATTGAATCCAATTTGCTTTGCGGCGAAGCTTTGATTACTTATCGCCGCCGTTACCAAAATGGCATGCGTATCGAGCAAGGGTTGGAAATGATTATGCTCAACGCAAAAAATCCACGCTCGCTGATTTATCAGTTAACCCAATTAGAAGAACACTTTAGCAACCTGACTGACAATCAGGATGAATTCAGCACCGAGCAAAAATTATTATTGGAAGCCACCACCGCGCTAAGGCTCAGCGACATAAAACTGCTTGCCAAAACCACCAACGGTATTCGCTCGGATTTGGATCAACTCTTATCGCGCTTGCAATATTTAATTGTCACCGCAACCAAAGCCATTGGCCAACGTTATTTTGATCATACTGACGGGCCGCAGCTGTTGGTGAAAAATACCGAATGGCAGGACCAATTATGAAATGGGAACGCGTATGAAATATCGCATCCTCCACAGCACGCGCTACCAATATGCCTTGTCGGTGAGCAACTGCTACAACCTCGCCTATGTATTGCCGCGCGCAACCGAGCGGCAGCGCATCGACAAACTGGATATTAAAGTATCGCCAATGGCGACAACGCGCACCATACGCACCGACTATTTTGGCAATCAGTTTTTACAATTTTCGATTGAAAAAGATCACACCGTATTAGATGTGAGTATCACCAGCGATATTTATATTAAAGATGCAATCACAGACCCCAATCTCGATTTCGGCAACCCCTGCACTTACGTGAAGTATTTATTGCAACACAGTAAAGATTGGGAAACGCTGTGCGCCCGTGAATTTATCCTCGACTCACCCATGGTGCAAGCGCATAGCGATTTGGCCGAATACGCCGCGCCATCGTTTAGTGACGACCGCCCTTTTTTATCGGCGGTAATGGAATTAACCCAGCGAATTTTTGCCGACTTCACCTACGACCCAACATTTTCAGATGTCGCCACACCACTTGCAGAAGTGTTAAAGCATAAACGCGGTGTGTGCCAGGACTTTGCGCATTTTGCGATTGGCTGTTTGCGCTCACTGGGTTTTCCCGCGCGTTATGTCAGCGGTTATTTAGAAACGTTGCCGCCACCCGGGCAAAAAAAATTAGTCGGCGCCGATGCAACCCACGCATGGTTTGCAGTCTATTCCCCCGGCGAAGGCTGGTACGAATTTGACCCCACCAACAATAAAATCACCGGCGAACAACACATTACCACCGCCTGGGGCCGCGACTACTCCGATGTAACTCCACTTAAAGGCGTTATCTTTGGCGGCGGACACTCACCACAATTATTTGTATCGGTCGATGTGCGCCGCATAGCAGAAGATTTTGTTCAAACTCAGACTCAAACCCAAGGTCAGAGCCAAAGCCAAACTCAACGCTAAATCTGCTCTTAGTTTTTGCTACGCAAAATAATTCTACAAAAATACTTTTTAAAATCCGCCGCTTACTGCGGCATTGAAAATTACTATAGAGGCACATATGGAAAACAACCCTTATAGAACACCAAACTCGGATGTCGCAATTGAGGGAGTTTTTAAGCGATCCATCTGGTGGAAAATATATTTCTTTTTTATAACAATAATCTCAACCTTTGGAATGATCTCTTTTCTTTTTCATCCTCATGCAGGATTTGTTGAAGTTGCTAGTTTAGTTATTTGGTTGGTGGCTACAGTTGGACTTTTTGGGTTCACTTTTCTTAAACCTATTTACAAACCCAATTTTTGGCTGCAAGTATTAATTGCCTACCTTATTTTTAGTATTGCCTATTATTTTATTACTGATATTGACTTGAGAATGGGCATGAGCAATGCCGAGTTCTATATTAGTGCGGCAGTGGGTTGGTTGTTATCAATTCCAGCATATTATGCTCTGTATGCTTTGAGTAAGCCTACTAATCCGGCCTGGAAAAAAGCTTAAATGCTCAATTAGATACATATCGGGCATGGCTGCCCATTAACCTACAGTAAGTATCAACGCTAATTTTTGACCGAGTCGAAAAATTCAGTGGCTCGCTTCGCTAAGCGCCCTACAAGCAATTCAAAGTACGCATTAAAATATTACAACCAAGCAAACGCGTTTTATTTTCAAGGGAATACGTCATGAAACGTTTTCTATTTATTTTACTGCTGGGGGTCGCAGCAACCACTGCACATGCGCAAGTGGATTGGCCTATAGTGCTGCAACTGAAACATTCCCCAATAGGCATTATTGATGCTGATGAAGACGAATTTGATTACGACGAAAGAACCTACGAAAAATATGAAATGGATTTTGAACGCAGTTTAGGAGCCAGATTATTTTTCGGCCCGTTTTATTTAGCAGGCAATCGCAGCGTGACCGACATCAACAACCCTACTCCCGATGCAATTGTTGAAACTGTTTCGGTCGGCATGGGCGGTATTGGTTATGATCAGTTTGCCAGCGACTCAGGAATGTATCTGCTGGGCGGTTTGGGTGTAGGCGTCGGAAAATTTAAATTCAAACAACCGGATCTGAATGACTGGGAGGCACTCGTTGAAGGTAATGCAGAAATCGGCCTGCGTATTCAAGAGCACTTGCTGTTGGGTGTCGGCGTGGATTATCAACACTTTGGCGAACCTGGCGAAAGCAAAGCACATTTGTGGAACTTATATGTAGGCACAGGGTTAACGTTCTAACATGAGCAGACACATCGCAATTCAATTGAAAGACAGTTACAAATTGTTTAACCACGGCCCAGTCAGCATTGTCACCAGCGCTTATGGAAACCGGCGCAATATTATGGCTGCCTCTTGGACAATGCCGGTGGATTTTTCACCGGCTAAAGTCGCTGTAGTAATCGACAAAAATACTTTTACGCGTGAACTGGTTGATGCCAGTGGTGAATTTGCTTTGCAATTCCCTATGCGAAAAATTGCCAAGCTGACATTGGATGTTGGCGATTCCTCTGGCCGCGATGAGGATAAATTTTCTCGCTATGCGATAAAAACCTTTCCATCTTCCATCATCGGCGCACCATTAATCGAAGATTGTATTGGCTGGTTGGAATGCAAGGTGATAAAACAAGGTGCAGAGTCGATGGATGTCATCATCGGTGAAGTTGTTGCAGCTCATGCAGACGCAGAACAATTTATTGATGGCCGTTGGCATTTTTCTGATGATCCGCAAAAACGCAGCATCCACTATATGGCAGGTGGCGAGTTTTATATGACGGGTGAAGCTTTTACAACGGAGAGTGGTTACTCTGAGTGAAACACAACAGCACCATAAATGATGAGTCACATTCAGCAACAATACAGTTGACATCAATATTCTTGCTACCTCCTCTCACATTTTTTACAAAAAACTGACTAAAGGATTTAACTTGACCATGACAAAAATAATTGCAATAGCTCTAACTTATTTATTAGTGCTTTTCAGTTTAAATGGCTGCGGAAGTAGCGACAATAAAGCGTCAGAAGGACCAAGCCCGAACATTAAAGCAGAATTAGCTCAACGAAAAACGACCCCCTATCTATCTTATGAGTACAATCTCAGCATACAAATTGAAAAAAGTGGTATTACAGAAAAATATAAGGCGCTAACAACTTACTGTACTTCAGACAGTGAACACAATTGCACCATTCTGGAATCCAACCTTTCGATAGGAAACTATAGCTACGGGAAAATCACCATCAGAATATCTCCGAAAGGCGTGCAACCACTCTTAACGCTTGCAAGTAGTGGAGGACAAACAACGAGCGAATCAATCAAAGTAGAAGATCTATCAGCCCAAGTTTTCGACACACAAAAACGCATCAAATTATTGCAATCTTATCAGGCAGATTTACTCGAATTACAACAACAAGCCAAAGGGAATATAGACTCACTAATTAAAGTCTCCCAAGAAATAGCTAACACCCAATCACAACTGGAAGAGCTAACTGGGAACAACGAAATATTAATGCAACGAGTGAACATGAACATTATCAACATTCACTTATCGAGCCTCAACGAAAACTCATTTTTGCAGCCAATTGTAGACTCGCTGGACGAGTTTATGAGTAACTTAGCAGAAGGCACTGCCGTAGCAATTACGGGAGTCGCCTATCTATTACCATGGTTTATAGTATTAATACTGTTATTTTTTATAATAAAGTTTTTTTGGCGTAAGCTAAGATAGTTTTAACACGACCAATACATCACAACAGATGAACAATAAAAAGACCCGCTCAATGGCGGGTCAGGAGCCTCAGAGAGACAACACGCAAGAAAACTTTTGTAACCTAAGCTGATTTTTGTTCCTGGGATACCACGCCCTGTAGGAACCAGGTTTCGGCAATTTTGAAATGCAAATTACCAATCTCCAATTGCAGCTCATCGATATATTCGTGCAAGCCGGATTTTAATAACTCATCCAAGTCAGCTTCATCTAATTTGTTTTGAATATTCACAATTGCAGCTAACACTTTTTCGCTGTTGGGTAATGCCCACAAACACTGCTCCAGCTGTTTAAGGCAATGGGCGACAGCGCGGGGAAAGTCTTCGTTTTGCAATAAAAAAGTCACTACAGCATTGGCGTTAACACGGTCGCGAACATGCTGGCGATACATTTGGTAGGCGCTGAGGGAACGCAATACACTCATCCACAAAATATTGTCGTAAGGCTCCAGCTTTTCTGCACCGCCAGCCGACAAGTGCGGCAGAAGATTCACCAAACCTGCATCCACAATACGGGTACTCATATCAGCGCGTTCAATATTGCGGCCAATCCGCAGTAAATCGTAAGCGTTGTTGTGGCTCATACAACCTGCGAGCAAACCAGAAAATTGCTGCACACTGCTAATGACATGTAACAAAATAATACTGCGGTCGCGGCGCGAGGTAACTTTGTCTGCGCGGTCGCGAATATAGTGATACAAATCATTAATTAATTCCCACGCCTCCATCGGCATGGTTTCGCGCGTTATGCGCGAATTTTCGCGGGCAAAACTCAGTGAGTTAATTAGTGATGCCGGATTTTTTTTATCCGCCAAAATAAAATTGACCACGGTTTTTTCATCAGCCAGCTGAGTGTCGCGCTCGAAGTAACTACCAGTGCCGCTGATATCAATCAGCGACCCCCAACCAACCCGTACACCTGCGGGCAAATCCAATAATAGATTTGAGTTAACGTTGACGAGGCGCGCAATATTTTCGCTGCGCTCCATGTAACGACCCAACCAATAAATTCGCTCTGCTACACGTGACAACATTAATTAATCCTCCACCACAATCCAGGTATCTTTACTGCCGCCACCTTGCGATGAGTTCACCACATAGGAGCCCTTGCGCATCGCAACACGCGTTAGCCCACCGGGAGTGACGCAACTTTCACGCCCCTGCAATACAAATGGGCGCAAATCGATATGACGCGGCTCGGCGTTACCATTGGTAAGAATAGGTGCAGTGGATAAGGAAATTAGCGGCTGCGCCATGTAGTTGCGCGGGTCGGCTTTAATGCGCAGGGCGAATTCTTCCAGCTCTTTTTTGCTCGCTTGCGGGCCAATTATCATGCCGTAACCGCCCGATTCATTTGCTGGTTTCACCACCAGCTTATCGAGATTAGCGAGCACGTAATCGCACTGCTTTTTATCAACACACAAATAACTCGGCACATTGGGCAGAATAGGTTCTTCACCCAAATAATATTTAATCATCGCCGGCACAAAGGTGTAGATAACTTTGTCATCAGCCACACCGGCACCGGGTGCGTTGGCAAGCGCAACATTGCCTTTTAACCAGGCGCGCATTAAACCGCGCACACCGAGCACAGAATCCGGATTAAACATTTCCGGATCTAAAAATAAATCATCGATACGACGATAAATTACATCAACGCGTTTTAAACCATCAATGCTGCGCATATAGACACAGTCATCGCTGTCGACTACCAAGTCACTACCCTCAACTAATTCCACGCCCATTTGTTGCGCGAGGTAGGAATGTTCAAAATAGGCAGAGTTATAAATACCGGGAGTGAGCACTACAATTTCCGGGCGGTCGGCTTTGCGCGGTGATAAAGACGCGAGCGTATCGAATAGCTGATTGGGATAGTCGGTGACAGGAACAATATTGTGGTTTTCAAATAACTCGGGAAAAACACGTTTGGTTACTTTGCGATTTTCCAGCATGTAGGAAACACCGGAAGGCACACGCAAATTATCTTCTAGAACAAAAAACTCACCTTTGTCATCGCGAATTAAATCACTGCCGCAAATATGCGACCAGACGCCATAGGCCGGTTTCATGCCCATGCATTCTTTGCGGAAATTGACCGAATTTTCAAATAAGTAGGCGGGCACGACCTTGTCTTTAATGATTTTTTGGTCGTTGTAAATATCGTTGATGAAACAATTAAGTGCAGTTAAACGCTGAATCAAACCGCGCTCAGTTTTTTGCCACTCCTTTTGCGGAATAATGCGCGGGATAATATCAAACGGCCACTCGCGGTCGATGTTGCCTGCATCGCTATACACGGTAAATGAAATACCCATGGTTTTGATGGCTAATTCAGCAGACAGTTTGCGCTCTTGCAACTCCGCGCCGGAAAGCGAAGCGAGATATTGGGCAATATGCTTGGTTTCGGGTCTGGGCTTGCCGGGTGAGCCAATTAATTCGTCGTAAAAATTGCCAGAATGGTAATTCTGCCAATCAATTTTCATTTCACTCATGGTGACTTCCTTAAGCATGCACGGCCTCGCCTTATTGTCTCTATAAAAGAGGGGGTTTTTCTGAGCGTGGTATGTTTCTTGTTATAGCGCCCGCTGAAAACTAATCCTCTAGTTCCATTTCCTCTCTCCCGGAAGAACTCCAGCGAGCCACATATCAAGTCTTGCAAAAGTATTGCCAACTAACTTACCTCCTTAATGGTATTTACCTTCAAATGGCCATACCAAACAGCAGACCTTATCTACATAGGAGCTTTAACCGCTGTTACGCAGCAGCTGCATGACTCATAACCTAATAATCATGCACATTTAGGCCGGAACGCCCCCAATAGGGAGAAATATCTCGGGTTTTACCCGAAACCAACCTGCAATACTCTGCCGTTGTCGGCGTGCAGGCAACACTTCATGAGGGAAGTCTTCGCTCAGGAACAACACCAATCTGCCGCATTCTGGTGCAAGTCTAATTAACTCCACATCCCCCGCTTCATCATAGAGCACTAATTCGCCACCTGCCGCAAAATCCCAATCAGGATTCAAATAAAAAACGCTGGAAACCTTGCGCCCAGGCTCGCCACGAAATGCATCGTGATGTTTTGCATAAAACGCTCCCGGTTTATAACAAGCAAAGTGCGCCTCATATTCGCACAATCCGAGAAACAACCGTTGATTCAATGCCTCTCTTAGTTTATCCATTGCAGATAAAAATTCCGTGACAGGTGCTGCGCCAGGCTCCAACCATTCAATTACATCACCGCGCACCGAGTCATTGAGTTGAAAGTTATCCGCGCGGCCAATACCCGCTCGTTTCAATTTATTCTTTTTTGCACCAATCAACGCGACCAGCCCTTGCGTAAGGTGCGAGGAAAATACCCCATCTAAAACAATAAATCCTGGCCCGGCGAGGGCCTCTGCAATCCTATCGTAATTATCGTGTAAGCACGGTGCGACACTGGCCATAGATCTCCATCATTAAATTTCAAGAACATATTTTTTAACCGGAACCGACATTATTGCCTAACCGATCAGGACACCCGAGGTCGCTCAATATTGATAGAGATCCGCACTTGGTAAAAACATATAAACAGAGGGTTAAACTAGCCGAATGAAGCTTTGGCTACTAAGATTTGATCATACACTTAGGGAACGATTCAATGACGCAAATCTTGGGGCCGTGTATAAATAAACAGCTTAAAACAATTAATCTATTGGTATGCGGGCTATTGTTCAATTCAGCGGCTGTATTTTCCGCCCAGTTAGCAGCATCCAAAGATCTATTCAGCCTTTCACTAGAAGAATTGATGTCGGTAGATATTGAATCCTCTGGTTTTTTTGCTATGCCTGCAAACCAATCGCCAGGTTCTGTATGGGTTTTTAGTGAGCAGGAACTAAACAGTTCACCCATTGTTTACCTGCGCGATCTTTTTGAGAATTACGTTCCCTCGACAACCATCAGTTATAGCCGCTTTGCCGGACCCATTATGGGTGTGAGAGGGATCAGCACTGACAACAACAGCAAGACATTATTCATGGTAAATGGCCAAAATCTCAACCTTAAAAATCATTATGGATATCAAGCCGGACTGCACAGTGTTTTATTTGGCGATATGGAACGTGTTGAAGTTATTCTGGGCCCGGGCTCGCTATTGCATGGCTCAGGTGCGATTAATAGCTTAGTGAATCTTATTTCGAAAAATGGCAGCGATCACCAAGGTTTAACCCTAAATGCTAACTATGGTGTACAGGAGAGTTTGGCAGCACTAGAAGCAGGCTATGGTATAGAGCTGGGTGAAAAACGTAATATTTATATTTACGGTGGCGTAGCCAATGCTGATGGTCTATCACCCGATTCACTGATGGAGTTTGATAATTATCCAACGACAACCTACCGCAACCCGAACGATGATTCTGCCTACCAATTGGATAATCTGCGGTTATCTAGCTATATCTCGTGGGACAATATTCACTTTCAAACACAATTTCAGCAGATTAAATCAAGCCTGAACCGTTATATTCCATCACCCACTTATACGACAGATGGTGAGGATTACTATTATCAAACATTTTGGGCGAGCCAATTTCAGTATGACTGGCAACTCAATAATCATTCGCATATTGAGTTTGTAGTTCCACTTGAGCTGATTGATCACGGTATAAAATTTTGGAATCGGGATTATGAAAAAAGCGGAAGGCAGAATCACCTAGGAATTAAAAGCACTTATTTTTACGCGCAGGATAACAATAAATTTGCGACAGGTTTTGCTGTTGCCCAACGTCAATTTGAACCAGGCAAACAATATTTTGGTGGCGATAGCGATTACTCAGAAGAAACGGTCAATGCTGATCTTATCGAAACCGAAGTATTTGGTGAGTATACATGGCAGGCAACCGATAAGTTTTCGGTCATTGCAGGGCTGAGATTTGATCACGTTAGCTACAGTAAAATGAGTTTAGAAGATAAACAAGAAGCGCCTTCCGCTATATCATTTGATGCCAATAATTTATCCGCATTCAGCAAACGTCTGGCCGCTTCGTATATTTATAGCGCGCAACAAACTTATAAACTGTCTTACCAAGAAGGGTTTCGCTATCCCGATGTTGGTTACTTTCGCTACATTGGCCTTATCAATGCCAGCCTAGCTGAAAATGATTACGCCGCTTTGCCAACCCCCAAAGAGGAAACTGTTAAAAGCCTGCAATTCAGTTATCTACAATCATTTAGCAAGCTGCCGTTAGAGCTAGACATCACCACTTATTATAATCGCTATAACAATCTGATCGACTGGGGTGATTGGCCTGCCAGTTATTTTACAAGCGACGATGAGTTTGAAGCTGCCTATGCCGGTTTACCCTGGAATAGCATAGGCAATAGACCACGGGAAGACTGGTCAGTTGAGTCATACCAAAATATCAATAGTGAAATTAACGCGTGGGGAATTGAACTGGCCAGTGAGTGGCAGGCAAGCAATTCATTTTCTGTGCGAGCCACCTATGCTTTTAGCCGACCGGCGAGCATAAACGAAAATGAAAACACTCTGGTATTACTCAATAGCGACAAATCCAAATGGGCATCCTTTCCTGAGCATTTGGTGAAACTTTCTGCAAACCATAATTTTGCGCACAATTGGCACTATAACGTCAGTTTTTATTATGGCTCCGCAGTGGATATCTGCACCACAAACGATTGCGATTTAAAACCCGAAGTGCTCCGCCACCATGAGCAAGATCGCGTGCGCGTGAACCTAAAGCTAAGCAATCAACTTAATAAGCAACTAAGAGTCAATTTTGTCGTGCAAAATGCATTTGCAGATAATGGCGCACCGGTAGGCGCCGAATCGCGCTATGGCTTAGCAAACCGAGGCGCATGGGGAGACGACGAACAACGTATTTATCTCGGATTAAATTGGGCGCAGTAAAACAACATGAAAAAATGTTGCTTAAGCAGGTAAATGATCGGGCATTTTTTTTAGTGTGTAGATATCGTAGCGACTGGATTTTCCTTCCAATTGATATGAAGGCGTTTGATTATTGAGAAACGGTGCTTTGCGTGGGCGCTTGACCACCACGCGATAATTCACATGCGCTAAGGCCAAGGGCAGCAGCGCATCGGCATCTTCATCCTTACCCACGACAGAATGAAATGCGGCCATTTCTTTTTTGACATCTGCCGTTTTTTGTCGCTCGGGAAACATAGGGTCAAGATAAATCACATCGGGAAACTGTTCAGCGCTGAGTGATTCGAGATAAGTGCGACTGTCCTGCGCAAGTAACTGCATACGATTGATTACCTGCAGCAACTCCGCGTCTTGTTCACGCGCAAACGCTTGCGCGCGCAAAAGACCATCCTGTAGTAGCAAATGCACTATGGGTGAGCGTTCAATCATGGTGAGCTGGCAACCGAGTGTGGCCAGCACAAAACTATCCTTACCCATGCCTGCGGTTGCATCTAACACCTGCGGATAAATGCCTGCTTTAACACCAACCGCCTTGGCGATCATCTGCCCTTTGCCGCCGCCGAATTTTCGCCGATGATCCACTGCACCTTCGGTAAATTCAGCGATTATTGGCCCAGGCGCTTTGCGCCCAGTTTGCTGCAAAGCGATTCCGAATGAAGAAAACCGTACCACAAAAGCGTAATCGATAATTGCTTCCGGTATTTGATCGACGAGTAAAGGCAATTGCAATATTTGGGAAAGCTGCTCGGCTTGCGCTAAACGCTGTGGGCAATTACATAAAACAGCAAGAGAATCAGACATAAAAAACACTGGGTAAAAAAATAGTGAAGACATTATCTATTTGTTACCCAGTGCGAGCAATCTTTTGTTCTACATGGTTATTTTTCCATTGCAAAGCGCACCCGGTCTTTTACGTCGTAAGTTTTTACCGGGGCGCCATCAACCACATTGGGCTTGTATTTCCAGCCCTGCACCGCTTTAATCACACTTTTATTAAACACGGTAGAAGGCACATACGCGATGATGCGAATATTTTCTGTCGTGCCTAATGCGGTCACATCAAACAGTATATCTACATAACCTTCGGTACCTTTGGCCGCTGCTGCTTGTGGATATTGCGGAGCAATTTTAATAACAGGCACCATTTGCCCTCCGATGCCAAATACTCCAGTAATAGGTGGTTTGGTTATTACTACAGGGCCGCCAAAACCAGCACCAGGATTTGAATCGACTTCCATCGGCTCAACTATATTTACACTGGGAGGCGGCGTTTGCTCAATCGGCTTAACAGGCAAAGCCTCCTGTATCACCCGAATTTCCTTAGGAAAATCGGCAATAACATGCGGTATGGGTGGACGGGGTGGAGGCGCCACCAATGGATAATCTTTATGCACTAACAAATACATCGCATAAAGCAAGATCGAGGTAACAACAAAGGCCGATGGAATAATACCGAACATATTAAACACAGGGTGATGATGCCCAACCGGCAACGCAATATTTTTTTGATTACACATTATTGATGAGTTCATGGTTATTTCCTCGTGGGTTTTATTTCAGGCAAGACAATGCCCTGCCAGTGACTAGCAACACAAAAAAACGGAGAGAGAGGGGAAATTATCGTCGGCGGTTATCGAGCAAGATTTGGTCGTGACTAACCTGCTCGCTATCAGCGACTAAATTAAAACGAAACAGTTCGGTCACACCCTGTACCACAACGGGCTGACCATCCAACAACAACGGACGATAGCGAGATTTTTTCAGCGCGGCCAAGACACTGCGATCAAAAATACGTGAAGGGGAATGGGCGCGAACCTGTGGACTCACAATATTGCCCTGCGCATCGATGGAAAATATTACTTCCACCCAACCCTCAATACCTTTAGCCAAGGCCTGCGCAGGATACTCTGGCTTCGCCATATCAATCGGTAAAAAACCTTGTATCTGTATACTTGGAACTGCAATAGCGTGCTTATGGGATTCCACTGCACTATGCAATCCTTGCAAGTCGTGCAGCTCTTGTTTGGTTGGCCGCGCAACATGAATACGCACGTGTTCAACATTGTCGATAGGCGCGGGAAGCGAATCAATTTGCGGTTTTAGCTGCTGTAATAACACCCAACTAAATTGCTCGGTATTGACTGCACTTGGCTCAGCAACAGCGGCGTCTTGCTGCTGAAAATCAATGCGCAGCATATGCGCAACTCGTTCGCGCATCTGTTCTTGCAGCGGAATAATTTGCACACTGGCAAACAATACCAATAACAAACCACCGACAATTAACCAGTATTGCGCAGTCTCTACCGGCACTGGCTGATGCGGGCGGTGTTTATCCAACACCAGCATAATACGCTGATAGATAGGTGATTGGCCGCGCATATTTAACGCATCATTATCAATATTTTTATGGTTATCGCTGCTGGCAATAGCCAATAAATTTTGTGCGTATGCGAAATGTTTATCGCGTAATTTATAAATGTAATCATCACACGCAATTTCAGCCTGTTGATAAATTTTTTGCGCCAGCCACCAAATCGGCAACAAAAACCAAAAGCATGCACAGGTGACTTTTACCAAAAGCGTGGTGAGCCAATCCCAGCGGGCGATGTGGCCCAACTCGTGAATAAATACACTCAGCTGTTTTTCTTCATCCCACAACAAAGCTTCGCGGGGCAACATAATCACCGGGCGCAACACACCCCAGGTTTGGGGTGAACTGACTTCACGGGAGGTCATGACTTTTACCGGGCGAGCAATATCAATCAGCTCACACAATACATTTACTTGCGCACGCATTGCATCACACTCTACCGATTGCGCACGCGCCGCAAGGCGAGATAAGCCAAACACCCCCAGCGCCAAATAAAATAACAACCAGGTTGCGGGCAACAAATACAGCCCGACAAGAATCATTAACTCATTTTTGCCCAGCGAACTTGTTAACATCGGTAGCAAGGCACTTAACCAGTCTTGCGGTACACGAATAATATTGCTGAGCAGTGGTACAGCCCGATCTTCAACCGCTGGCAACACACTCGCCAATAGCGGCAGTAAAAGCACAGCGATCACCCCAAGACTCAATACAAAATGTTGCAATGCGGCTGATTGTTTGCGCACACATAGCCACAGTAAAATAATGATGAGCAACAAAATAATCGGCTTGATTAAACCGGTCACTATCAGGCTAATCGCAAGGGTAGTATCCATGCTCGCTACTCGATAGGTGGGCAATCCAACAGGTTAGGATGAGGTTTTATCGTTATTGGAAGCAGCATCAATTGCCTGCTGCAACTGCTCAATTTCTTCCGCACTGAGCTTTTCTTTATTCATCCCCAACAAGGCATTAACGGCAGCGGCAGTTGATCCCGCAAAAAAGGTTTTCAATAATTTTTGCAATGCCGAGGCGCGCGCCTCTTCCTGGGCGACAACGGGGAAATAAATATAGCGTGGCCCCTCTTCGCGAAAATCGACAATTTTTTTCTCAACCAATTTGGCAAGTAAAGCCCGCACCGCGGAATAACCGGGCGCATCGGGCAGCGCCGCCCGCACATCTTGAGCGGATAATTCTCCCGCCTCAAATAAGGCATCCATAATTTGCCGCTCGCGGCGACTCAGCTGTGCGGCGGCGGTTTTATCCAGATCATCAATAGTCATAACGACATCCACAGAATTGAACTTCATTGATGCTACTTTTATAGCACCATGCTAATAAATTAGCACCACTGGGATTTTAGTCAAGCAATAAGTGCTAAAAAATTAGCACACAGATTTAACTCTTTGTTTTAGCTTGTTTTTAAATTGACTAGGCTAGTGCCTCCTCTTTAACGAGGCACGCAGAGAACTTTTCCCTCGATATTGTCGCCATACTCGGCGCACCAAAAAAAATCCCGCCAGTTATCTGACGGGAGTTTTTTATTGCAGCAAATTAATTACAGCGATTCAAGAAACTTGATTAAATCGTTGCGCTGCACAGCCGTCGCTGCTTTGTACGCTGCCTGACTCGCAGTTGCTTCACCACCGTGCCACAAAATCGCTTCATTGATATTGCGTGCGCGACCATCGTGTAACAAACGAGTGTGACCGTTGACCGCTTCCGTTAAACCCAAGCCCCAGAGTGCAGGTGTGCGCCACTCGCGGTTCAAGCTGGCACTGCCAGTCAGGCGATCCGCCAAGGCATCACCCATATCGTGGACCAATAAATCGGTGTAGGGTTTGATGGTTTGTCCACGCAGCTCTGCCAATGGGTGGCCGTAGTTAGTGGTCATACTCGGCGTATGGCAACCGCCACATCCAAGATTAGTGAACACTTGCTCGCCACGAACGACATCGGCGTTGTTAACGGTTTCGGGGCGGCGCGCTGGGGCACCCAGCGCTTGCATATACACCGCTAGCAAGTTAACCCGCGCATCACTCAACTCGATCCCCGCTGGCCCCACATTGCGGCATGCTGTTTGGTTGGCGCCACAAGCAGGTCCTTGGAACATACTGGTGCTTACACCTATATCCTCATGGAGTGCATCAGCGGTGAATTGCTCAAGCGTGGCGATATTGGCTTTCCAACCAAAACGGCCGATGCGCTGCTCGCCAGTTTTGGCATCAGTCACCTGCACTGCGCGGCCAGAAATACCGTCGCCATTACTGTCATTAGGATCGTGACGTTGCAACAGCGTTGCCTCTGGTATCGCCTCTAACAAACCTAATCCCACAACGGTTTGCGCCATACGCGGCGAGAAAAAATTCACTGCGCCGCCCGCCTGATCCAATACCTGCACCGAATAATTCGGCGACTGCAATTGATAGCGCCATTCACAGTCGAGTAACTCACACTTGGCGCAGCTTCTGCTGGCACACCACCATTGCGCGACTGCGGCTGCAATACCTTGCCAAAATAGGCATGTGGCAATGCATTGCCCTGCGCATCCGTACTGCCGGAGCTGACCTTCACAGCCATGGTATTGGGCAATTGCCCAGCGACTGGCGCCAGCCCACGACCATTGTTGGTATGACAGCCGACGCAGGAATCGTTAATGGTCAAACCGGTAGATAAGTTAGCCAACTCGGGGAAATCCGGATTGCCTGGCTCAAAATGTTTTCCATCGACAAAATTCGTGTGGAAAATCCGGCGACCATTGAGGAACCCATTGTGAGTTTCCCAGCGAGTATTCAATGCTTCGCGGAAGAATGAAGTCCACAGATATTCATGGCGATCCACCACAAACGCACTGGCGGCACCGGGGGTATATTCCAGTACCGGATCAGTGAAGGTCTGATTGCCTTCGCGATAAGTCACCGTCGCATTGTTGGCCGGATTGGTCAGCAAATAGGATGGCTTTTGATAGCCCTTGGCGATGGCTTGGGGTGAGCGAATTGGCATATAACCCTGACCGCTGGAATCCACTAATACACCCGATGTGCTGATGACATTCTCCGGCGCAATCCCCCTAAACGCCCGCACCGGTGGCGCAGTCGCCGCGCCGCCCGCAGAGAGTTTTGCGTTCAAGTCATCGTTATTGACTATGTACAAACCGGGGCTGCCGAGCTTGATACGGAAGGTGTCGGTGTAATACACCCGCTGGGCACTGACTTTGGGGTCAGTTTCGGTAAAACCGAGCCATTGCTGGAACTCAAAGTCGTAGAACTCACCGGTGCGTAGAGTCGTTTGACCTTCGCGCTCACCCGGCACAAAACGGGTGCCCACACAGCGCCAGCGCTCGCCCTTACCTGTTGCAGGGTCAGCGGTCGCA
>CAXAVL010000054.1:0-22210 GCA_963971905.1 uncultured Cellvibrio sp. | reverse complement strand
ATTGCTCTTCTGCTGTTGCACCGGACGCCGCGCTTTCTTCTTCGCCTGTTTTAACAACTTCTGGAGCTGGTGCAGCCTCGACAACCGGCTTTAGTTCTGGAACTTCACCGCGCATTAACGCCTCGATTGCGTCAGAATCGCCGCTTTCGATAATTGCGTTAACCTGCTCGTCGGTAATGCCATCACCCAAATCAATATCTGCCACACCTTCGGTCGTGCTAACTGCTGTACTCATCACTCTCTCCGCCATTTATCGCATGTGCTGCGCTATCGGTTTTGCCCTCTATCGCTCGGGCGATGCGAAAAAACTGGAAACAAAAAAGCCCCGCACGAAGGCGAGGCTTTATGAAATTTTTGGCAATAAAAAACCCGCCGAAGCGGGTTAGTGTTAAGCGGCCTATTTTGGCTCAGGTGGAGCCAGCTGCTTTATGTCTTGGTCAATTACTCGCACTGTCTCTTGGCGAATTTTTACCACGTTGGCAATGATTTGTTTGGTTTCGGCCTTGAGCTTGTTCAGCTGCTCAACTTTGGTGGCGTTATCAATGCCCATATTTGCTTCAAGCGCTGCGGTTTCGGCCATTTTCTTTTTGGCCTCCGCTATTTTCCCTTCAACTTCTGCAGCCATTGCTTTGAATTGCAGTGCTTTTTGCTGCTCCTGCTCTTCCTTCTGCGCCTTCATTGCCTGCTGCTCTTCCGGCGACAACTCTTGCTTATCAACCGAGCCGGATATTTTGCGGATTTGCGCGAGCACTTCATCGCGGTTTGATAGGTCGCTAGTCTCGATAACCATTTCGATCATTGCCGCTTGGTACTCAGGAGGCAATTTGCTCACCATATCCATGAGCATGAGATTCATCTGCTGGCGATAGCCCGGCGTTTGGGTAATATCGGAAAGAACCACGCGGGTTTTGGTGCGAAGAACGGAATTGTTAATGCGCTCTTTGCCGCCCTCAACCGTCATGCGCTCGTTGAGCACAATGGTTTTCGATTTTTTCGGCGAGTTAACATTGATGCGCACTTGTTTTTCTTGGTTGCCAATGTCGCTAACGATGTTGGCAAGCAGCAATTCACCTACAAGCTGGCGAGCGAATCGGTAGTTATCATTCAGTTCTGCGAGAGTAACCGTGCCCTGCTCTACCAGAGAATCAATCGCCACACCGGATTTTGCGCCAGACTCTTGACCAAGGAATGCAGAGTAAACGCCAGCAACATCCTGGATAAGCTTTTGCGATTCCGCTAGCACCTGAAATTGCTGCGCAGCGATACCCGTTTCGGTTTCGATTTTGAATGCGTTGACGTTTCTGCGCATTGGATTGAGGTTCACAACGCCATCGGCGCGCGAAAGCTCATCCATCATCTGTTGATCGCTCATGCCAAAGAGAGCATCGCTATCTTTAACAACGCGCTTAATGTTGAGCAACCAAGTTAACTTACTGCGACGGTGATTAATCTCATCCTGCGCAGGCATCATGCGGCGAATTAGTCCATAAGGAATGCCGGTTTTGTCTTCGCGATAACCGAAGAATGGAACGTAAGGGAATTTATTGTGCGGATGCGGGCTGTCAATATCAGCCACTTTGTGTGGACCAATGAAGTAAGCGAGGCGCATGCGTGAGAAATTGGCAACGATTATTTGCACTTGTCCGCTAGCAACTGCCGCTTGGTGCATTTGATTCTTGGCGTCATACAGAATCACATCACCGCTTGGCAGTTTCATCACCGGCTTTTTATCCCACACGCGGTAATACACTTCAAACGTGAGAGCCAATTTGCGATCTGAGTTAAACCAGTCGCCGCGAGCAAGCGAGAAATTTGATTCTGTGTTGTAAGCACCCATCAAATCAGCAGAAGCAGAAAGCATTTGCAGTTCGCCCCAGTTATCCCAGCCAGCCCATCCGCTCGAAACATTATCAATAATTGTTTTGTGTTCAGGGAAGTGATGCGAAAGCGTGTCGCAATCAATCCACTTCTTGCGCATCAGCCAGCGGCAGTCCTCTAAATCGCTGCGCTTGGCGTGCCAATCCCACCAGATTTCATTGCGATGAACGTAAGAGATTGTGTACGGATATTTGAATGGATCGCTCTCGCGATTGATTTCAACCCAACCCAAACCGGTTTTAACCTGGGCCGCATACGCATCGGCACACGCTTTATCAGCCTGAGCAATTCGCGCCGCTTCGTTTAGCTCTTGGTCCAGTGCATCAACAACCGGTAAGCCGCTGTCATCATCTGCAACCAACTTCCATTCTGCGCGCGTTTTCGCTTCCAATCCCAGCACGCCGTCAATCGCTGGCGCAATGAGATTGTGAATTAAAACCGGCTGGCCACGCCCTTCAAGAGTTGCGCGCATTTGCGGAGTGATCTGATTGCCATCGTAATAATCAGCAGCACGGTCAGACTCAGGGCGCCACGTAGGTTGCGCACGAATATCGGAGAGAAAGGCATCTAATATTTGAGTGTTAATTTCGGGGGTTTTGGTCGTAGCCAAATCAGACAATTAGCCTGTTCTCCAGTCGTTGTTCGTGCGGATCATGTTATTGAATTGCGGCTTGGTGATGGCAAGGTCGCGCCCGGTCATAACGAAATAGCGGGTTGCGTCCATCAAGTGGTCGTTTTCTTTGACGATTTTTCCGTTTTCGTCGCGCCGATAGAGTCGATATTCTTTGAGCCAGTTTTGCAGTGTGCTAAACACTTTCATTTGGCCGGTTGAAAGCAGCTCAAATGTTGAGTGCAAGCCTGCCTCTACAGCGTTATCTGCTTTGCGCAAAAGAAGGCCTTGCTCTTGATAAACCTCAAGCAGATTTTCGCCATCTTTTTGGGATCTGCCGCGTGATGCAGGATCTATCGCACCAGCAATCCAGTCACCGCGACCCTTGATTGCGGACGTGTGAACGCTTGGCTCTGCCTGTCCGCGATAGTGCTCGGAATACAAATACCAAATGCCTGCATCGCGATCCAAAGCGCCCCAAACAGCAGCGGTTCGATTCCAGCCCACGTCCATTCCGTAAGCGCGCGGCCAATGCTCGGGGAGCATGAACGGCTGAACCTTAATGTCTTCTTCGGGGATTGGGTAAATGGCACCAGCACCAAGACTAGGAACGCCTTTGCTTCTCGCCTCGCGTTGATGTGGAGGCAATGACTTGAGCATGTCGGCTTTGTCTTGGGCGGATAGGTGAGCCACATCGTCCCAGCCCGCCATGATCACGGCGCGACTCACAGAAGCCCCGCAGTTTCCATAAAATCAACAACAAGCGGCGTTAATCCATTCAGCGGTGTGAACGTCATAATCAACAGCCCGTTTGTTGTCATTGTCCGAATTAGCGCCTCGGCATAAATATCCTGCGGCACCTCTTCATCCAGCCAAATAATATCGGCCTCGAAACCTTGGAAGATTTTTCGCCCCTGATCGTATGAGCGAAGCATCATTGTGGAGTTGCCACCAAATGCGCTTTTAACCTTCACTTCCTCGTAGGCTTTTGAAATACCTTGAACGCGGGAAGGTTGACCAAAAATGCTGGCCTTCGGGATTAAGCCGGTACCTAAATCCTCATAAACCCCAAGCATTTTTTCTTGGATGATGTCGCGGGTCGTCGCCCTGGTATCACCAGCAGCCAGAACCTTCACCGGCTTATCGAAGCGGCGACCAACCCACCAATGCGGATAATTGCCTGTAAGGTGACAAGTGACCTCGTAACCACCGGCAATTGTTTTACCAACCCGGTTACCGGCCATAAACAAGCGTTCGCGGTGAATCGAACCTTGCTCAAAAAAAAGTAAGTGTTTTGGATACAGCTCGCGGCGAAGCGGGCCCGTATCGGGAAACCAGTTATCAAACTGGTTGTAACGAATGCGGCGCTCTTTTTCCTCAAGAAGCCGAAGCAGCTCCAACTTTTCGCTGTAAGTCAGCGATTCGCTGGGCAAGTTGCTCATCCGTTAAACCTTCATGTTCGTGGGTGTGCTTGTTATCCGTTTTAATTGCAGCTAAGTCGCCGTCCATTTTGTTGAGTTCGGCAATGGCAGCAACAGCAGTCTTGGCAGCACTGGCGTCGAAGACCTCAAGACCACCCAAACCATTCTCATCCTCACTACCCTTGACCGTCATTTTCAGCAGCGACGCCTTTTGCGCTATCTCCCAAAGCATGGCGCGCTTCTGCTCAAGCGTGCCTATTTGCTTCGGCAGCAGCTCAATCGCAGCGATCTTTTGCACCAATTCCCTGTATTGGGAAATCTTGGGATTGAGCCTGAGCATTTCGCTCGCACCGGCGTAAGCATCTTTCGCTTTTCCGCCTGATAATTTGTAAGCCTCTTCTTGCGTTTTGCCATCCACCAAAGCCTTTGCAGCTTTCAGGTGATTGGCTTTCATGCTCGCAGCCAGATCGGCCAATTCGGTTTTTAGAGCGGTTAGCTCATCACTCATCTTGATTAGCAAGCCTTATCGTGAAGCGAGGAACCGCCCAGCGAGCGCCGACTGTTTTAACCTTTAAGTTGTAATGATCTGCAACAGCCTTCCAGCCCCACACAAACCTTAATCCCAGTACGACTTTGGATCTCTCAAACAGGCCATATTGCTCAAGCTCATCATGAGACATGAAGGTCATTGGGCGCGGAACTTCTTTACCGCAACTCCAAGTAATGCCATGCCCGATATTGCGAAACCCTATCCAATACCATGAGCACAGGAACCAGCCGAGCTTTTTGTAAATCTTCTCTACAGTGGGTTCGTACATGCCACCAGGGAGTAATTCGTCTGGTGTTTCCATCCACTTGAGCCACTTGGGTAGCTCATAGCGTTGAATACTTGGGTCTTGTGCGTAATGGGTGGTTTTCTTGTCGGTCTTGCGCGCGAATAGCAGCAGGAGAACAGGCACAACAAGCCATGCGATCAATGTCCATAGGGATTCAAGGACAAGTAGAGCGATTGTTTTTTTATTCACTTCACACACCCCACCATTACGGCCTGCAACTGGCCTATGTAGATTTTGCGCTGGTGCCTATCCACCATGTACGTATCGGTAATTAATTCCAATGGCTCATTGCCGGTGAGGCGATCAACCTCAAACACCGGAGCCCTCGGAATCTCTTTAACGCACTTAACCGGCACCGGAACTTTCACATACACGGTTTCGATGCGAGGCGGAACGCTGCTACAAGCACATAGCGTGAAAAGCACCAACGCCAGTAGTGCTGACATCAATAGAATTCTCATAGCAGCGCGTCCTTGAGCATCTTTTGGCGGATATTCTCTAATCTCTCAGCGGAATCGTGCGAAACAGAGGATTGCTGAGCGCCACGAATTCCCAAAATTCGCCGCTCTTCCTCTTGCACAAATGGTTGTAGATCCGCCAAAGCCTGCTCTGATTTTTCGATTGCCGCGTCAGCCTCTTTGCTGAGTTCATCAACGGCTTGGTTTTGAATCTCTACCGCAGCACTCAGCACTGCTTCATTTTTCTGCAACACCGCAATGGTTTTATTCGCCTCGCTGATTTCGTGCTTTAGCTGGAAAATCTTAATTCCAGCCGCACCAATGGCGAACAGCGCAATTATCAGGATTACACCCAGCACCACATTCATTAGTTTGTCGCTAATCATTGCTGCCCCCCAGGCACTTGCTTCTTGCCTCAAGCCTTCGGGTCCAAAGCCCACCGCAAATTTTTGAATTAACTGGCAGCGAGCAATCCAAACCTTTGTACTTTTTCCACATCAGAATCGCATCGCACGCGCCTGCATAGTCCTGCTGATTAAGGCGCTTCACTATCGTTGAGCTGCAAAACGCATTTGTGCCAACGTTGTAGGCGTGATCGACGTAAACATCGTATTCATATTGATACAGGGGGACGGTGACACAGCGCTTTAATGCCGCCTCATACTCTTGATTGATTTCTTTGCCTGCCCTTGCGAGAGCAGCAACAGGGTTGGTTGTATCGCCCATGCGAACATTGCGAGTTGAGCCAAAACCGATAGTGGGAACATCGCCCGGAACCGGGATGATCGCTTTATCGCTATACCCTTCACTCATCGCCAGCCCGATTAGGCCTGCAGCACTAAAGGCGAGAGCAGCTATTGGGGTTCTGCCAATATTCATCCTTACGCCTCGTCACCCTTGGCATAGCCGAACATCCGCTTACGGCGCATTTCCGACTCAATCGCCTCTCTTCGGTCGCGGCGCCACTGAAAATACAGCGACGTAAAGTAGCCAACGAACGCAAGAAAAAGCCCGCCTAACGCGCATATACCTGCAATATCAAGCGACCCAGTGCCGCTAACAAATTCCACAACCCCAGCCTTTTCCGCCGCCCCAGTAACAGCAGCAGCAGCGCCACCACCAACGGTCAGTTTTTGGCTGGCGCCGATGGTGATTGCTTCAACGCTATGCTGGGTGGACGACATAAATACTTTCCTCGGGGCAATAAAAAACCCGCCGCGATTGCTCGGGGCGGGTCAGTTAATTTGTTTCGGGGCGTCAATCCCCAAGATGACAAAATCATAGCAGGAAGCAGGATTTATGCAATAAAAAACTAAGCTATCGATGTGCTAATAGTTGATATGCGGCTTGAGCCGCTTTTTGTCGATAAGCGGGGTGATATACGGCTGGAGCCGTCTAATAAACTGTTATGTTTACGCATTCTCCCATGTGAAGGTTGCCCCGTTATTGCATTCAACCTCTATATTTCTGGTAAAAATATGTTTCAATCCGTGATTTGCTTCGCATAGTTTTTCGGCTTTATCAATATCGGCCTTAGTCACAACTCCGCATCCGGTCAAACATAACAAGGCAATTAAAAACGACAGCCCAAAAGTGGCACGTTTAAATGTTTTCATAAGTTTCACTCCGTAAAATTAATTAGGTTGTGGGCTGCGTTTTATCGCGGCGTTATGTTGCTGAAATAAATGCCTTGGTTGTCACAGTTCCCTCGCGCCCGTTTTCGTATCTAACTCTAGCCCACCCGTTTTGCTCTTTTAAAACAACTGCTCTAATAAGTGGGCGTTCTTTGCCGTCCGGAAACCAACCGTCTGGCAACATAACAAGGCGCTCATGCACCGCGCTTTCAGCGCTGGACAAACCTTCCGTTGCACTTTCAACACTTTGTAATTCTGTTTTATCGTTCATTTAAAATTTACCTTTTGTTTGCCGCATAGCTTGGCGTTAAGTGTATCTTTTTACCCACCGCCTCACGCTGAGTTCGCACCCGCCCATCATTACAACATCGTTCGCAAGCCCGTAATGGGTTGCTCTTTTTTTGCATCCGCAGCTACACCTAAATCTGCTTCTTGGTGGAACTTCTTTGAATGTTCTTTTGTGTATCGTTGCATTTGCATAAATCATCGCAAGCAAACTCCACTTAACAAGGTTATCAAATTGACGGAATGTAATCCGCCGTTTTTTACTACCATCTACCGCCGCAATTTATAACGGCGTTATATGCCAAGGCGGTTTATCACACGTCTCTTGGCGCGGTTAACTTCTTCTTGCGTATAGCCGCCACCATTGCGCCAGTCGTTGAATATTTTCCAATGCCGTTGCGCTGTTTTGTGGTCGCATGTTTCGGTAGCGTTGTAATACTTTTCAAGCTCAGCATCTAATGCAATTAGTCGCTCGTCTTGCTTAAAGTCGCACACATAAAGTCGTTTAAATTCTTGCTCTGTGGTTTGCATATAACAAGGCGCTCCAAAAAGATGCGGGTTGAGTATCGGTTTTAAATCACTATCGCAAAGCGCACTTTTGAGCTAAGCGTTACATTGAAACAAAAATCGGCGTCCCCTTTGTTGTATTTACCGAGCGAAAATCGTACTCAAGCCAAAGAGGGGAATCTTTATTAAAAAACTTAATAGTAAGTCCTCGCATTTGCATTTCATTCAATATCCGATTTTTGCCATATCGATTTTTGTACAAAAAATCAAGCTCTGTCTCCCAAACAACAATTGGAGAACCAAAAGACTCTTGAAATTTAGGGAGAATAGTTTTTTCTACCCATGAGTAAAAAGGATCTTTAACCAACAGCTTAATTTCAGCTGCGTGCATTTTTATAGTCCAAGAAAAAATGTAACAAAGTTATCAAACGGATGCGGCCTAACACCGCGTTTTTAATTACTATCTACTGCGCACCGTTTATAACGGCGTTATAACTCGTCGCACGTTGTTGAGTAATCCGCGCTGTCCTCATCGAATCGAGCGCTGCCACGAATAGTGTAAATACCGGGTTCTGTTGGTAGGTCAGTAAGGTTGTACTCTGCCCACTCATCAATGCCGCCGCTTGAAATATCATTAACAATGCAGTCGCTTGAAATGTCGCTGCCTTGGTAAACGCTGTGCGGCGAAAGCGTTTCTGTAATCTCCATGAGTGCAATACCGCGAATACCAACTGCAATTTTGGCTACAAAATCTTTTGTTACTGACATTTTTAAATCTCACTAAAGTTAAGTTGGTCATAACAAGTCGCGCCAAAACGACGCATGGTAAATATCAGTTTTAAATCTCTACTCCCAGCGCGCATTTGCGCTCAGCGTTATGTGATTACTACTGCTCTACCCGCTTCTCCAACTTGAAGGCACAGCCTAGATTCAAATCCACAGTTTTCGTAAGCAATACACCAGCGGTCAGAATCATCATGTCTTTCTGGGTGAAAAATAACTTTTCCCTTTTGCCCAGATGGGTGAGCTATCTGGTCGCCTTCATGAATATCGTTGCCGTTAAAGTCTTTGTATGGGCTTTTCACTTCGTCACCTCACATAACAAGTCAATCTTGCGGACGGAAAATAACTATCCGCCCAGTTTATTTACTCCCAGCCGCCGCAAATCTCGGCGTTATGTTTTCAGTTCGCGCCGTGGGCTGTATAGCTGCCCATTTACCACAATAAAATCTTTTTGAATCCACTGAGTCACCTGTGGGGGCTGTACGCCCTGCGCTGCTGCAAAGGCGCGCTGGTTGCCCTCAAAGTACAAATCAATCCACTCTAAAAGAGTGCAGGCTTTCGCCTGCGCCTCGGTTTTCATTCTGCTTTAATTCCAATCTTTTCAGCATCCGCAACGGTTAGAACGATGCCGCTTGCATGTTCGTAGCGGGCGCTCAAATCTGAATCAACTGGGTAAACATTCGCGTCAATTTTTGTTACCGCTTCGCCGCTATCGTGAAATACAACAGCGTTACCATTTTCGTTTACGCGGTAGAACATTTCGTTTGTAGTAGTCATTTTCATTCACCTTATTTCTGCTTCGGAACCATTTCCTTAGTCAGTGAATGTATAGTAATACACTTTATTCACACTGTAAAGCGTTTTGCTATATTTATTTAAACTATTTTCACTCCGTAGCAAAACATAACAAGTCACGCCAGCACCGCCTTCGGCTCGACGCTTCGCGCGGCTGCGCTCTGCGTTATAAATTATCGATTGTGCCCGTTAATTTTTCCGCAGTGAGGGCAAACAACAGTCCAAGCCTTCATTTTTTCACCGCAATGCACGCACTTTTCTTTTTTCTCTTTGGCCATATCAGTCACCTAATAAATATTGTTTATAACAAGTCAATCTTGCGGACGCGGTATGGGTCGCGTCCAGTAGTTGTATCGTGCAGCGCGCCGCAAATCTCGGCGTTACGCCGCCACCGCAGGAGTCTTCATCGCAGCTTGCAAATCCTCACAGGCCATAGGCTCGCCATTCGCTTTATCGATTATCAGCCAAACCACATCAGCAACCGGGGGCAATGCGATTGCATCCAAATCTTTGAGCGCGTCTTTCATTTTGAAAAATATTTTCGACCAATTTTTCAGGTAATCATCCACTGAGCACTTGAGTAGCTTGGCCATATCTGAACGCAATCGGCGATAGCGCCTACCGGTGTTAGCCTCAATCGCGGCGTCGGCAATGGCGATGAATGCCAGGTGACCGCACTGGGCGGACAGATACGGGTTAAGCTTTTCCGACTGCACCGCCTTGAATGCGAAATCGAGCAGTATGCTTCGCAGCAATGAAATATTTTCCGACCCCTCCGGAGCGTAAGCGAGCATTCCCCAGGCCCACGCGCTTTTGTTCTGGTGCTTAATTGTGTGAATAATTTGCTGGATTTTTCCCTTGTCGCAGTGGTCCATAGTCTTACCATCGCCACCCTTCGCACTGAACTGCACGCCGGATGAATTAGCAATCTCGCGAATATCGATCCCGCTCACATCGCTATTGAAGGCTTCATGCCATGCGAAGCGAGCGCCAATTGCACCACCGGAAGAGTTCTCGAATCTCATATTATTTTTGCCCCTTGAGCGATTGGTTTAATGCGAGGAAGCCAAAGTAAGCTGCTGCCCTAGTATCTGGATTTGAATTGCCCTTCCAGCCAGTTACATTTTCAAACAGTGCGCGCTTGTCTGCCCAGTTGTCCGACTGTGGCCTGTGAACCACATAAGGTTTTTTGTAATGATCCAGCCAGCGCATCAGCTCCAGTTGAGCCTGTTGGCAACGACCAGTCCGCATAGCGATCTGGCTCTCTACAGCTTTTTTCTTCTGTCGATTACGCGCATACACAAATTGATTTGCCATCACATTTTCAATACTGAATAGCGGTTCACCTTGAATCAATATTGTGTTAACAAAGCTGTCGATAATTTCGATGGTATTCATCATTTCAAGCCTGACCAGCTTTCCGTCCAGATAACAGGCGATGCCGTGCTTTTCGCTGTCCGGATCGATCCCGATAATGCAGCTCATAGATCGCGATCCCTGTTATTCTTGATTAGTATTGGAAGCTGCCAATGCTCAAATTTTTCACGCTCAAGTTTTCCGTTTCCGGATCTATAAGCCGCAACCATGACAGGAGTAAATGGACGCTCATCGAAAACACGCTCAACAGTCAAAATAGCACCGCAATAATAAAAACATTCACCTAAGTCGCGAAACGCAAGAAATTCACATTTAATGGCGTCAGATTTTGCCTGCAATTCGGCACGCTCAACCTCCCTTTTTTTATGCAAATACTCAGCAGCAGCGCGGAGTTTTTCTTTTGCCTCATCACTCCATTCTGATTTTATGGTCGCTTCATCGCGATTGGTTTTTGATAAATCGGTCGTGCTAACAATCGGCACACCCGTCCCGCTTGAATCAAATTTGTTTTTTATCGAATGAGCACGCAGCCAACCCAAATAACACCCCGCAAAGAGGGCGGCAAATATTCCAATAAAAAATTTATAGCCAACAACTGCTACTGCCGCATCACCAGAACTAATCATCACTTACCCCACTTAGAACAAAGCGCCCACACTACAATGACAACCCAAAGCAATTTAATCTCGTGCCCATTATCCGTTAAATATGTCGCACAGCAAATTGTTGCCGTGAACGCGATAGCTTCTCCAATACTCTTCATCCCAACACCACCCTACCCTGCTCAATTAAAATCGAATGCGTTTGAACAATTGCCCGGTGCAGCAATTCGCGACGCTCCAGTTGCGTCAAATCTTTTCCGTTATCAATGGCCGTGTGACATTCACCACAAAGGCGAGCAGTTTCGTAATCCGGGGCCTTCTGGCCTTTTCCGCGATTTTGATTGCGATGAGCAACCTGCAGCATGTGATTGCTGCCGCAGAGAACACAGAACTCAATGCTCCCTACGGCAGCTAGCCAAGCTTTTTGTTTACGCTGCATTTGCTTCAGCAAACAAAATTCTTTTACCCAAGCAATCAGACAAGCATTGCATCAGCTCAAGCTGTTCGCGCATTAAGTCCTTTTGGTCAAAATCAAGCGCCGCAAAAGCATCACCACTGATGAACGCATCAAGCTTTTTAAAGTTGCTATCGAGCTGCGCCTTCTCACCAATCAGACGCTGCAAAAACGCTGGCTTACCGGAAACATGACCAATATCAAGGTAGGACTCTTCGAATTGCTCCTTCGGGCTCCAGCTGGTGTAGCCATCAGAATATTTAACCCCGTAACCTGGCTTACCCTCTTTTTGTTGAGGCCAAGCGGTAACGATTTTTGTGCCGATATATTCGTGTGTCATAAAATCCTCACTTATTTTCCAAGGAAACTAAGCGGCCTTGGCTACCGCTTTTTCATCTTGCATAGCCGTATAACCGGCCATTATTTTGCGAGCCACAAAAACAGTAAGCTCGCCATCATTCATCAATCGATAGTAAGCGCGAGTGCTACTCCCAATTGCCAGCATCGCTTTTTCAATTGATCCATAATGTTTGACCAATGAGCAAAGAACTTTCTGGTAAGGGGCAATGTCACAGCCGCGCATTTCCCTGTAATCTCCGATAGCCATTCTCTTCTCCTACAATCCAACACAAGAAATTCTATAAACCGCCTTCTGAAAAACACCCTTGTTTTTATCTCCATCGCGGCGAAAATTATTCACCAATCGCCAATACATGATTGCCGCCTCAATGCGGCGATTGATTGCACCCAAATCGCCAACCGGATCTTTCATCATTCCGCGCTGAATAAAATAAATCGGGTCAATCTTGCGGGATTTTGTTTTGCTGAATGGCAACGTGTAATGCAGCTCCACATCAATTTCCCATGTAAATTCCTGCTCAATTAACCACTTGCGATAGGTTACATCGTGAAATGCAGCCTCAACACCTTCGCGCACCAGAGGGCTTAGGTTATGACTTGTAGCCTTTGGTAAACCATCGCATCCATCGTCACCCAGCGGGTTGCGATCCTCCCACTCCAGCACTAAACCTAAAATATCAGTGCGCAACTGTTCACGCTTTGCCGTAAGCGCAAATGTTTTAGCTACAGCGCGACTTTTCCCTGCTTTTTTCGCAGCAGAAATACCCTTGCGCTCAGCGCCTTTAATTTTTTGCTTTAGAAGCAATTCTTTTAGTGTTGCGACTGCCATCTAACAAATCTCCAAAAAATATCCCTTGTGGTGTAAAGCATCGAACTATCGCCTCTGTGTATTCCGCACCTTGCCGGGTGTCGAAAAGGCGAGTAACCGGGAACCCGTCTTGCCCAAAAATGTTGTCTTGCATCAAATCCATTTGCGCTTCCCAGCTTTGCAGTGCTGGATTGGTTAAAACTAATCTGTACCAGCGGTTGCGAAACTCTTCGCTGTGCACCTGAAGAATCGGAACACCAAAGCGCAATTTGCAGAAGGCGCGCCAGTAATTAATATCTGCTGCACTGCCATCGCCAAACACGGAGCTGATGCGCTGGTAGAGCGAAAACCACAATGCATTCTGCTCAAGGCTGCGATCACGACCAGTGCTGTACGTGATTCGCAGATAACGCTTTTCGAGATACGTATTGCGAAGAACGGCGATAGAGTCATCAAACGATCTGTCAGAATTCGCAACAAGCTTCACGCTGCGTCCTCAATTTTTTTAACACGCTCTGCAAACAACTTTTTCACTCTCGCCTCAAGCGCTGGGTACAAGCTTGGGCTGCCGCTTTTCATCGTCTGCATAATCAAGCGGCGCTGTTCGACTTTCGGTAGAGATACAACGTATTCCGCATCGCTCTGAATCTTGCACTCCTTGCCCTCTTCGCAATAACGATTAGCAGGCGCGAAGCAAACTTTGCAGAGCATCAGGTGATTTATAAATTCGTGGTTCATGCGCTCAACTCCGAATTAATTCTCTCGCCGATAAATTTCATGCAAGGAACTGCCATTGAATTGCCAAGCGCCTTATAACGCGGGCCATCGGCGACTGGTTTGTTGCGGTACGGAACCAAAGTGTGATCGTCAGGAAACCCTTGTAAGCGCTCATGCTCCAGAGGAGTAAGTCGCCTTACCCCCCCCGTCAGGCATAACCACCAGATCCGTAGCATCCTTAAAATCTCTAGCCTTACAGGTGCTTGCAGTTACACCGAGCCCGTACTGCCCAAACCCGAGCATGTCAAAAGCGCACCCATTAGTGCGACTGGTATACTCTGTCGACCATTGCTTAATCCTCGGCGCAATATCCCGGCGCACGCCGTCGAACTCAAAAAGAACTTTGCAGGGATCAAACCCGTCTCTAGCACTTGCGACAACGAACACACGGCGGCGGCGTTGGGCCACTCCGAAATATTGGGCGTCGAGGATTCGCCAAGCGATTGTTCTTTGTGGTCCAAACACACAACCAGAGTTCGTCCATTTTTTCCCTGACGGCTGCAACTCTTCATCTTCTCCGGCAAGCGCTGCAAGAAAGCACCCGAAGGCGTTATCTTTACTACTGAGAACACCGGGGACGTTTTCCCATACGGCAACGGCTGGGAGTTCTCCGCGAACATATCTAGCTGCATCAATTGCATTTAATAATTCCACATAACTTAGCGTTAGTTGTCCGCGCGAATCCGCCAATCCTTCGCGCAACCCAGCAACAGAAAATGCTTGGCATGGAGTTCCGCCAACCAAAACGTCAGGGGCCAGCACTTCGAAATTTTTAATTTTTTTGGCGATGCCAGTCATATCGCCAAGGTTTGGCACTTCAGGCCAATGATGCTCAAGCACCGCACTTGGGAATGCTTCAATTTCAGCAAGCCAAGCAGCTCTCCAGCCTATTGGCTCCCATGCAACACTCGCGGCCTCAATGCCACTGCAAACGCTACCGAAAATCACGCCACAGCCTCCAGATTCACATACAGGCGATTAACGCTACGATTGGTTACTGGGTCATGCTTGCAGCCGTCTTCTTTGAGCCAGCCAGCGGCCATCAACTCGTTAACGCGACCGCACGCGCAGTTGATCGTCATGCCTTCAACGTTGCGCGCAATATCGTTGCGAGAGCATCCAGGGTGATTAACCACGTATGCGTAAACTTGCTCGCGCTTGCGATTTGAATCACCGCTTTCGCGATTTTCGCGGTACGCCGCTTTTGAGGTGCTTTTCACTGGCATTTGTCAGGCCCCTTGTTTTTTCGCTAACAGTTGTTTGGCTTGCTCAAGGCGTATGCGTGCAAATTCTTGAGCTTCAGCGGTTTGCGCTGGCGTTAATCGGGTTTTGGTATCACCAAGTAATTCCAGCAGCTCGCCAGTTTTTTTCTGACCAAGCTCGTAGCGCTGTGCTTTCGCGGTTTGGTCTTCCAGTCGGTAACACATCGCAACCGGGTCCCACAGGCTTGGAAGCATTCGGTGCGCTTGCCTATCGAAATCTGAATTCGGAAAACACAGCGCTCGAAATTCCGCGAAACTTGGCGGCCACATTTGCTCTCCAGATTTGTACATCGCCTCCGCTTGCTGCTCCATCGCGAGAGTGCCGTCGCGAAAGTGTTCAATCGTTAAATCTTTGAGCTTCACGCACCACAGCTTGAACGTGTCGGAATAAATTTCTTTCTCTTCGTCAAAGTAAATAATCAAGCCTTCGCTTCTAGCCTTGTTGCGAAATAACTCTGCCATCCGGGTAAACAGCCCCAGAACCATTTTCACCGTTAAGTCGTTCAAAGGCTCTTCGCGCTTGTCCTCGGACGACGTCGGCATGTGGCATTTTTGCTGGGCTTGCACTAACGCCAGAGCTGAATTTATTTGCTGCATGATTTGAGGCTCCACCAGAGCTATTCAGTAACCACTGGCATTCAAACCCGCGCCAGTTTCGGGTAACACATTCGGTCAAGCAGTGGTCAACCGAGAATCCAAAAGTTTTCGCCTTGCGAAGCTCTTTCCCAAATCGGTTAATCACGGTTTGGCTCACATCAGCTTTTGCTCTTTTCCGCATTGCAATCCAGTCGTCCATAACTTGCTGTTCGGGTAGCTCAGGCCAGCATGAAAAATCCAATTTATTTTTAGTTTTTGTTTTATTAGTAATGACTGGTTCATTGACTGATTCAAAAGAGTGACTGGTTCTATGTGCATCTCCTGCACTAGGGGGTGGTGCATCTCCTGCACTAGGTGGTGAATCTCCTGCACCACCTAGTGCATTTCCTGCATCAGGGGGTGGTGCAAATGCTGCACTACCCTCTTCCACTTTTTTGTGCGCTTTAGAGAGGTCAATAAAATACAAATTACTTATTTTTTCGCCTTCTCTGAATCGCGGTTTCACCATCAAAAAACCTTCATCCTGAAGCGCCTGAACGTGATTGATTGCGCTGCGTTTTGAGATCTCACATTGATCAGCAATATGCTGGAATGAAGGCCAGCACTCACCCTGATCGTTTGCGTTGTCGCACAGCTTTAACAGCACTAATTTGCGCAACGGATTACCCACTTTCACATCCATTGCAAGTGCCATTAATTTCATGCTCATTTAAAAAACCTTGGGCGTTTGTGTTAGGCAATTCTTAAATTCTCTATCGGCACTTGGAAGAACCTATTCCAGGGGCCTTAAAAAACTTAATAAAAAAGCCCCGGCGAGGGGCTTACGATTTAGCTTGTTATGCAACGGCGAAACGATATTTAATTTCACCATCGGGATTAACAACGCCGAAGTTTTGCCGAGCGATTAACGCAGCTGGTGCGTTAGCAAGCTTTTCGGCAGCCCAGCGCAAAATTAACTCTCGGGAAATTACCGCGCGCTGCCCGCCGTCAATATCAACAGCGCGATCAATGAGTGATTGCTCTTCATCGGAAAAGCGCACCTTTACTTCGTTGGTTTTTTTCTGACGTTTATTGCGGTATGCCATGGCTAGTTCCTTTTTTAGGCAGCAGAGTCTTGCGCACTAACACTTTCGAAAATGTCAGGACGCAAATCTGCCGCAGTTACAACCCGGTTGGGCGTAATAGTTTCGGTTGCTGCAGATATTCTTTTGGCCAGCTTTGCTCCCGCCTCACGGTGCGAGCCTGCTAACTGCCAGAGGTATGCAACGGTGGTTTCGGCCTGCTCTGCGACAGCTGTTCTTTCGGTCTCGCTGGCGCCGTTAAGCCATGCTTTTAACTTCATAAAGTTACCTCCAAGTAAAATGTAGCATTATGCTAAAGCTTTGCGCAAGAAAAATATAGCAATTTGCATATTTATCATTTTGCAAAATATTTGGGACAATTAAGGGATGAACTCAAAAGAGATAAGACGAAAAAACCTGCGGGCATTGGTCGATAAGGCCGATTCCGGCGCTGCATTTGCGAAACAGGCGGACATAGCCCCGTCTCTACTCAGTCAAATCCTGGGGCAGAATCCGACGCGAAACATAGGTGACAGGCTCGCGCGGAAAATTGAAGACAGGCTTACCCTCCCGGCTGGCTGGCTTGATTCAATCCACGGTGCAATCGTTGCAGAGCCAGCGGACTCGCCAATCAGAACGGGCGAAAGTGACGGCAACAACAGGTATCAGGCCCTGCTCACCCTTGGAAAGCTTATTGAGGATTTTACGCCCGCCGAACTTGCGGAGCTTGAAGCACAGGTTGAGTTGATTCGCCGGAGGAAGGGCGGCGGCTTCTAATTTGCTCGGCAGCCAGGATGGCAGCCTCAATATGCTCGCGACTCGCAGCACCCAATGAATCTATTATTTTCTGACGCAAATCTACACTATCCACAACTCTCTCCATCTGGCCCGATTCAACGCTAATCGCCTTTGGCCTAGTCGCGCAAATCTACCTATAAGTGCGATGTGGTTCAATATGGTGGGAATGGATATGCCTATAGCGTGACGAATTAGTTAATTTGGATGATTTTGGCGCCATAAAGTACAGGATTCGGTATTACACGATATTACACCAGCCGCGCAAGTTAGTGCTTTGGCGCTAAACTACACTTGAAACGCCCCCAGCGGGCACCCCCCACCTTACAAAATGGAATTAATAATATGAAATTATCTGTAGTAGCTTTTTGCACCCTAATTACTACCTGCCTTGCTCCGTGTTCCTTCGCATGGGAGGGAGTTGAAACCGAATCAGGTAATGATGTTGAAATCGAAAAAGGTAATCTGGTTCGATCTGGCGAATCCATTGAGTACTACGATCACAGTGAAGGCGAGTACAAGTCAGTAACGGTTGATGATATTAATCGCTACGGGGGTACTGTAGAAATCGAAGTCACCGACGACGAAACCGGCGAAACCCTCACGCTCGAAATGGAAGATGAGTAAACAACCGAAAAGCCCGCCTAGCGCGGGCTTTTTACCTAAGCGAAATCAGCCCCTTTACCAGCCCCTTGACTATCTCCATTTCCGCCTCTGTTAGCAGCCTGGTATCAATTACATCCTGATACCCGAACAGCCAGCTATCCGCACTAATGTGCATCGCCCTGCAAACAACTATCACTTCACTTAGTCCGGGATCTACATCGCCCCGCTCTATCGCGCCGTACCGCCTCAAATCAATGTCGTAGCCATACTTTTGCGCATAGCTACAGAATAACTTCCTATTCCTAAACCTTTTCTCACGCAGCTCCCTTAAGCGCTCATGGGGTGCACGCTGCATAAATACCTCTCTGATGGCCCTCTGTAAGTTTAGTTATACGTTGATTTATGCGCCACTAATCACAAAAGATTTATTTATTTTTAAAATTTAGCATTTTGCTATTGCGCAAGCTTTAGCGTTTTGCTAACTTTGATACATCAACAGCAAAACACCGCTGCCAACGAAACCGAACCAAGAGCCAGGAGAATCCCATGAGCGCAGCCTGCCCTGTAGCCCTCGCCGAGATTGCAAATGATCGGCCTGTGTCATCGCACCAGCTCGCTATTCGCAGCGAGATTCGCATAGAGGTAATCGATGTTGCCGAGCGAATCATTCGCGGCGAGAAGCTTGGTCTAAAAGTTTTGCGTTACGGAGTTCCTTACACAAAAGAGCTGGCGATGATCGACTTCTTTGAGCATCAGCTTAGCGATGACGCAATTTTCGCAGCGTGGAACGGCGACCGTATGCCGCTCACTGATTTATTGACTCGCATCGTTCAGCGCGTAGTTGCAGTTGCTTGGTACGGCGAAGCGGATGCAGACACCTTGGGGTTTTCGAAATGAGCACTAAGCCATGCAAAAAAGGTTTTATAGCAACGCACTCAACGCTTATCGCATTTGGCGCAACCCGCAAAGAAGCGCGAGCGAAATTGCTAAAACTGATTTGGGGTTAGATGTGGAAATTTCAGTTTCTAGCAAGAAGGTAAAAAATGTTTCGGCTTTCCAGCCAAATATTTACCACTACTCAACGTGGTCAGTGAAGCGCCAAACAATCGTTTCTGTTGAGCATCGCGGCTATATCGCCGACGCGGAAACCTTCGAGCAAGCAACACAGCAATTAATTTCAATGGTTCGCCCAATGCACTACGACTTAGGCGAGCGAATGATGGATAGCGTTAAAAACTTTGGAGTTAAGACGAAATGAATATGCCGGCAGTTATTCAGCAGCAAGTAGATGAGCGAGGAATTAGCACAGAAGTGTGGAGCGCTCTAAAAAATTCGCTTTTCCCAGGCGCAGCCGATGAATCTGTTTTGATGGCTTGGGACTACTGCTCAGCTCGCCAGCTAGACGTGATGCTCAAGCCTGTTCACTTGGTGCCTATGTTTATCAAGGATAAAAACAACGGCGACAAGGGGGTGATGCGTGACGTTGTAATGCCAGGCATTGGCCTGTATCGGATTCAAGCTGATCGCGCAGGCAATTATGCGGGAATGAGTGCCCCGGTATTTGGCCCAGATCTAACTCAGACGCTGCAGGGTGTTGAGGTTACATATCCAGAGTGGTGTGAAATCACCGTTAGCAAATTAATGGGCGATCGACTTGTAAGCTTTACCGCTCGCGAATACTGGATTGAAAACTATGCGACAGCGGGTCGCGACACAAAAGCGCCAAATCAAATGTGGCAAAAGCGCCCGCGCGGTCAGCTAGTGAAATGCACAGAAGCACAAGCGCTGCGCAAAGGGTGGCCGGAGCTTGGCGCTCAGCCGACAGCGGAAGAAATGGAAGGAAAAGAAATCGATATTACCCCAAAGGCTAGCTCAAAAATCATAGAGCACTCTGCCGCCACTATCGAGCCAAATTTACTTGGAGATCCAATAGGAGAGCAGGAAATTACTCGCTTGCGCGATGCGATAAAAATTGCAGGCATCACGGAAGAAGAATTCTGCCGTAACAAGAAAATCAACATTGAAAGAATTGATCAATTGCCAATGGCTAAGTTTGTCGGCGCCTTGGCGATGCTGAAAAAATTCGCTGGTATCGAGCAATGAGCTGCATCTTTTTGCTAAGCGAGCAAGGAAGCGAAAGCTGGCTTGAGGACAGAAAAGGAATTGCGACCGCATCAATGTTTTCAACTGCAAGAGGTAAATATAAAAGCGGTGAAAACAAAGGTGAGCCACTAAAGGCGGCCAAGGACTACGCATTCAAACTTGCCTTTGAGCGACTATCGGGTGAGCTACTTGATGACCCACAGTTTAATCCGTGGCAAGCAAAACGCGGCAATGCACTTGAGTCAATAGCTCGGCTTACGTACATGCACCGTAAAGGCGTTTTAGTTGCAGAAGCTGGGCTTGCAGTTACTGAGGATAGGCTCTTTGGCGCATCAGTAGATGGTCTTATCGATGACGATGGAAGCCTTGAAATTAAGTGTTTTCTGCAAGCTACGAAGCTATCAGAAATTCTTATTGATGGGGTAGTAAACGAAGATGTTATGGACCAGGTGCAGGGCGGGCTTTGGATTACTGGGCGCAAGTGGTGTGACTTTGCTCTTTTTTGTCCAGCACTTAAAAAAATCGGACGCGATCTTACCGTCATTCGAATTTATCGCGACGAAGAATATATATACCAGCTTGAGAGCGATTTGATTGGCTTCAATAGGCTGGTTGAATGGCACATGCAAAAGCTTGTTGACTGTAATAACAGTATTGAAATTGAAAACACTCTGGAAGAAGAGATTTCAGCTATCGGACTATTTGGGAGCAATTAACATGCAAGAGCTAGTGATAATCGAAAAAAAGCCAGCTGTACTTGTCGCGAATTTTGATCAAGTAAAAGCTGCACTGACCCAAGAGCTTGAGCGCTACAACATTGTTGTAACTGCGGACACTGTTGTTGCCGCCAAGAAGCTCGCCACTGAGCTTAACGCATCCAAGAAAGTCATCAAAGATGCTGGACGAGCTGCATTCGATGAATCGGTGTTACCAGCTAATGAATTCATGAAAAAAGTGGGTGAACTGATTGATCAGGTCGAGCAATCAAGACAAACACTTTTAACGCAGGTTCAGAAATTCGAAGACCAAACCCGCGAAAAAGTACGCGCCCTGCTTATCGACTATCGCAACCTCTTGTGGGAACAACATTCAGTAGCTGTTGAGTTTCGCAAGGCGGAGTTTAGCGATCTGATTTTGCTAACTAGCATCACCAAAACTGACAACCTGGCTAAATCCCCTAAGGATGCGCTTGAGAGCCGTGTTCGTGATGACAAGGGCGCGCAAGACAAGACCAATATGCGCCTGCTGCTACTTGAAAACGAGAGCTATAAGGCTGGTTTGGCCGCTCCGTTAACACGCGATCACGTTCAGTCGTTTTTATTCGCATCAGACGAGGATTATCAGAGTCAGCTGCAAAGAATTCTTGCTTCAGAAGTTAATCGCCAGAATGCAGCTGAAGAGCGCCTACGTCAGCAAATTGCAAAAGAAAATGTACGCGCTGCAGAGCAGGCCCCGGCACCGCAAGTCGTGAGCGCTCCAGCTCAAGTGGAGGTAACAAAAGCGCCACCACAAGAGCCTGCACCAGTAGCGCAAGCAATCAGCCAGCCGCTGGCTAACGGAAAAGTTGAAGTTTATGTAACGGCAAATTTCCGACTAGAAGTTAATCCAAAAATTGACGATTCAGCGATTGCAGCTGAACTCCGCCGAGTTATGGAAAAGGCTGGAATTACGAGCCTTGATTCGGTTTCAGTGTCGCGCTCAACCGCAAAAGCTGCGTAACTGCCGCAACAGCCTTAACAAAACAGGAAGAAAAGCCATGACAGAAATACTTGTATTTGACACCGAAACAACTGGCCTGCCTGATTGGAAGTCGCCATCTGAGGCCGAGCACCAGCCACACCTTGTTCAGTTGGCTGCACATTTGGTTGACGTTGATACCCGCGCAATCAAGCAAACAATTGATTTAATCATCAGACCAGATGGCTGGGTTATCACGCCGGAGCTGACAGAAATTCACGGCATCACTCACGAATACGCTTGTGCTGTTGGTGTACCAGAAAAGCTTGCAGTAGAGCTGTTTTTATTAATGTGGAATGGACGCAAGCGCATTGCATTCAATACCACTTTTGATAACAGACTGATTCGCATTGCAACTAAGCGATATTTCGATGAAGCAATTTCCGAGACTTGGCACGAAGGCGAATACGAATGCGCAATGATCGCCTCGCGCAAAATTATGGGAGGCAAGCAGCCGAACCTTG
>CAXAVL010000053.1:0-22420 GCA_963971905.1 uncultured Cellvibrio sp. | reverse complement strand
CCTGCAGCAAGCGCTTAATAATAAAAATCAGCATGCCGACCTCATTTTTTATTAGATTCTAAATAGATATATTTATACGGATGGTAATCCATAATATTCATGTAATAACCTTTAACGTCGGTAGATAAAAGATTGTTAGTAGAATAATTGTAGATAGGAACAAACGGTGCTTCATCTACCAGTATTTGCTCCGCCTTTTGTAAGAGGTCATAACGCTTATCTCTGCTTTTGGCTGATGCAGCAGCACGAATTAGTTGGTCATAATGTACATTTGACCATCCAGTTCTATTATTGCCGCCATTTGTTATAAATATTTCCAGAAAGGTATTGGGGTCAACATAATCACCGACCCAGGCCATGCGTGCAATTTGATAATTAAGCAGCTTTTGGTTATCTAAAAATACTTTCCATTCTTGATTTTGCAGCGCGACATTGATATTGAGATTTTTTTTCCACATTTGCTGTACGGCTTGAGCAATTTTTTGATGATCCTCTGATGTGTTGTATATAAGCTCTATCGCTGGCATTCCCTCTCCATTTGGATAACCAGCATCCGCCAACAGCTTTCGCGCCATGTCTATATCGTATGTCATTCTGGCTTTTGACGTGTAACCTAAGACATCTGGAGGAGTAAGCGCATAGGCTGGCAGCTGCTGTCCTTTAGTAATGTTTTTTGCGATTGACTCACGATCAACAGAATAGGCCAATGCTTTGCGTACACGTACATCATTCATAGGAGGCTTAGTGACATTGAATATATAAAAATAAGTGGCCAAGTAAGGAAAGGTAACGTATTCAGGATCATTCGCATTTTTATATTTCTCAATTTTTGCAATAGGCATCCACTCTGTTTTGTGCAACTGTCCTGCTTTAAACATACGCTCTTCAGCCAGTAATTGTTCTACGGGATAGAAGCGCATCTCCTTTAGCTTGACCGCTTTTGCATCCCAATAATATGGGTTTGGAATTACCGAAAAATATTTACCAGGTGTCCACTCACGAATAACAAAAGGGCCATTGCCGACAAAGTTTTCGGGCTTTGTCCATGTTGAATCTCGCTCATCAATAGAAGCAAATTTTTTGATCGTATTGATATGAACAGGAAACATACTGTGATGATCGAGCAACTGAAGAAAATACGGGGTAGGATTTTCCAGTTCAACTTGCAAAGTACTATCGTTCAACGCTTTAACGCCAACCTCGGAAAATTCTAATTCATGCTTAAAAAATTTCTCAGCATTCTTTAAAACGAAAAGCGACTCCACATATTCATTCGCCAATCCAGGCATTAATGCCCTATGCCACGACTGCACAAAATCATTAGCTGTTAACTTATCCCCATTGGACCATTTGGCATTCTCTCGAATATGAAAGGTATAGATTAATCCATCATCGGATATTGCCCAGTGATCAGCCACACCCGGCATAACCTCCAGCGTTTTTGGGTGCTTCGTCACTAACCCTTCAAATAGTGCCATCTGTACCCGGGACTCTGGCATTCCTGTTGTTGTGTGAGGATCAATACCCGAAATTTCAGCAGCGTTGCTTATGTGCATTATTTGCTGTTCAGTGCCAAGGTCTACCAGCCGCTTGCGCTCATTGCATCCCCAAAATGCAAGCAAGCAAACCGCAACAATAAAAAGCCGAACACTTTTTTTCATAACAAGAACACCAGATGAATGATGAAAAAATAATACTAATTGTTCCGATTGCCAGGGGAAATCGGAGACCGCATTAAAGGTCATACTACAGCATGCAGTAGTATAGATTGATATATCTACAAAAGCCTAAAAGCCTTTATTTTTTAAATACTTAAGTAATCTAGACTGTCTCCATATTCAGATCCAAAGCCAGCTCTTACCATTAACTGCTCCAGGATAGATGATCTTTCCCTACAAAATCATAGATTGCTGCTAAGCTTGAGTTAAATACACCTCGAACTGACCATAACAAGATCTGAACTATGCGAGATTATTTGCTCACCGAAGATCAACGCGATTGCCTTCAGGAAATCACCAATGTTGCTATGGGGCAAGCAGGCTCCCATCTGGCTCGCCTGCTAGATGTTTTTGTGGTTTTATCTATCCCACATGTAAGTGTGCTTAATCCAACCGACATTGCCATGGCACTACAGTCACTGAACCGTGAAAGCCGTAATGACATTGTGCACGGAGTATGCCAAGGGTTCATTGGCGGAGGTATTGCCGGAGAAGCGATGTTGATTTTTCATGAAACGGATTTTGACGACCTTGCCAAGCTACTCAAATATGAGCGAGTAACCGATGAACAGGCTCAGTATGAACTATTGATGGATACCGCAAATGTCTTGAATGGCGCATGTTTGAGAGGGCTGGCTGAGCAGCTAGATACGCATTTCAGCTTTGGTCCGCCCATGTTACTGGGCCAGCACTGCAACATCACCGACCTACTACAAAACAATAATATGAAGTGGAAACAGGCGCTGGTCGTTGAGATCAACTACTCTATTGAGAACCACAAAATTAACTGTGATCTATTATTAGTAGTAGCAGAACATTCAATTTTCGGTCTGACTGAAAAACTTAACTACCTACTCGATTAAGTTGAACCATAGCGATGGCAATTAGCGAAGATCTCAGTAAAATTTTTAGCGATGTCCACTGGCAAATGGACATACTACAGCATATTGATGTCGGCCTTGTGGTAATGAGCCCAGACTACTCAATTGAAGTCTGGAATAGCTTTATGCAAAACCACAGCGGCAAGGCTCCGGAAGATGTACTTAACAAAAGTATATTCACCGTTTTCCCTGAATTATCAGAACAATGGTTTAGACACAAATCCCAATCTGTTTTTATTTTGCAGAATACTGCTTTTACCACTTGGGAGCAGCGCCCTTATCTATTTCGTTTTCCCCATTATCGCCCCATTACGGGCACTGCCGAACACATGTATCAGAACAGCACAATCATTCCTTTGGTTGATACCAAGGGAGAGGTGGGGCATATCTGTTTGGTTATTTACGATGTGACCGATTCCGCTGTTCATAAAATTGCACAACAACAAGCCAACAAACAATTGCAAAACCTTAGTCGCACCGATCACCTGACCGGACTTTTTAACCGCGGTTATTGGGAGCTTCGCTTAATTCAAGAGTTCAAGCGCTATGACCGCTATGAGCAGCCATCAAGCCTAATCATGCTCGATATAGATCACTTCAAAAAAATTAACGACAAGTATGGTCACACCATTGGGGATGAGGCAATAAGAGGAGTCAGTCGAGCAATCAAAGAGCAAGTGCGGGATTTGGACATTGCCGGTCGCTATGGTGGCGAAGAATTTGGAATTGTACTCACCAATACCAACGGTGATGGAGCCTGTGTTTTCGCAGAGCGTTTACGTAACGCAATTGAAAAATTAACAATCTACACAGAAGGACATGAGATCAATTTTACTGTTAGCCTAGGCATAGCAGAGTTAACCGATAAAATTCATGACCACCGAAATTGGATTGAAAAAGCAGACCAAGCACTTTATAAGTCCAAAGAGGGTGGCAGAAATCAGTGCACAATGCTTCTTTAATTAAGATCCGCACCATAATAAAAAGGCTCCTTTACGGAGCCTTTTTGCTTTCTATTATTCTTGAACTATGTCTGCTGCATCTTTTAAGAATTTCTGATAGCTGGAAAAATCATTCCTCCCATAGATGCTACTCAATTGGCTGGTAATTGCTGTTTTTTGCTCTGGGGTTATTTTGTCCTCCCCCCCGAGATTAACGTCCTCCACCACAATAACAGCTAAGTCTCCTGCTGCAGTTGCAACACTACTCAACGATGGCGAAGTAGCCGTAGGTTTATTCATAGCGAATGCATGACGCAGCACCTCTGAATCAACGTCAGAGCTGTTGCGAGTCGCTGCAGTAATTTGTTTAAGCTCAACCCCTGCTGCGTCAGTTAATTCGGAAAAACTAACACCTGATTTCAAGTCAGCAATTAATTTATTTGCCTGTTCCTCAAGCAACTTTTTGGCCTTTTGGTCCTTTAACACATTAGTAATTTGCTCTTGAACATTTTCAAAAGACTTAACTTGACTAGGTTTATAATCAGTTTTCTTGAGCACAATCACGTTGCTTGAGTCGATCTCGATAACGTCACTGCTATTACCTTCTTTAAGTACTTCGGCAGAAAAAGCCGCTTCAACCACCCTGGCATTAGCCATCAAGCCAACACCTTTACTGCGCTCGAAAAGACCTGAATTTACCGCATTAAGCTCCAAAGCCTGCGCGACATCTTGCAAACTTTCAGCATTATAAGATTCGTCACGCAAGTTTTCTAATTTCGCGACAAATAGATTCTCCGCCTCAGCGCGTTTTAATTGATCTTCTATGCTAGCTTTTTGCTCTTCAAATGATGGCGGCTCCGCTCCCTTCTCAGCAAGCAGCTTAATGAAATGTGTACCCGCGTCGGTTTTAACTACTCCAGACACCTCACCCACTTTTAATGCAGCAAGCGCAGCTTCAAACTCAACAGGAAACGCATCACCTTTTGTGAAACCAAGATCACCGCCCTGCTCTTTACTACCTAAGTCATCAGAGAGCTCCCTGGCTACCGCGGCAAAATCTTCGCCAGCAGCAAGCTTATCTGAAATGGTTTTAACTTTATCCTGATTATCACCCTCTACCAGAATATGGGCCGCTTGGCGTTCAGGCGCAGCTACAAAAGACGCCTGATTTTGTTCAAACTGTTTCCGCACCTGTTCTTCAGTAACGGAAATATTTTTCATTAAATCGTTAACACTAAGGTTGATGTAATCCACAGCAACCTGCTCTTCACTGGTAAACATCTGCTGATTAGCATCGTAATAGCCCTTTAGCTCAGACTCATCAAGCTGAATGGATTCGCGCACTTTTGTTATCGGCAAAATAGCATACTTGAGGTCACGTGATTGAAAGCTCAACGCAATCACATCATCTAATTGAGCTGGCGTAGTGAAAGCTGACGCACTTATACCTGCTTGTAGCTGATTAATTACAATCTCGTCGGATAAAATTTTGGTATAGGTGCTATGTGTATAACCCATATTGCGTAAAGCTTGCTGATAGCGATTATTATCAAAAGCACCCACTTCATTTTTAAACTGAGGCGCACCGGCAATTTGCTCACTCAGATAGGCATTACCAACTGCCATACCTGAATTTTTTGCCGCTTGTGATAAGACCATGCGCTGTATCAGATTCTCAATCGCTGGCTTACGCAAATATTCATCAGATAGAAACTCTGCAGGAATCTGATCACCATAAGTGTTCAGCATTTGCTGTTTTTGCAAACGAATAGCTCTATCCACTTCCATCTCTGTAACTGTTTCTCCATTTACTTTGGCAGCTTGATTCGCCGAGGCATCCCAGTTAAATAGCGCCTCAACGCCCGTAAGGGCAAAAATGATCACCAAAAAGCCAATCAATATAAAAGAGATCACGCCTCTGGAATTGTCTCTGAGGTGTTGTAACATTTTTAACTCCTAGCAGGATAAAGATGCCTTGCGCAGATAGACCACACAAACGGACAACTAGATACTTAATTATTCGATGTTTGAATAAGGCGCTTGGCCTAGTTTATAAAAGACACGCAGTATTAAAAAAAAAGCGCACCTAGATGCGCCTTTAATGCTTCACAATTTCAGATGTATATCTGAATAAGCACCTATTAATTAACAGCATCTTTCAATGCTTTGCCTGGCTTGAATCCAGGAACTTTAGCGGCAGCAATTTTAATCTCTGCACCAGTCTGAGGATTGCGACCAGTACGAGCAGCTCTTTCTTTAACTGCAAATGTACCAAAACCCACAAGAACCACAGAGTCACCATTTTTAAGGGCACCAGTGATACTTTCAACGACTGCATCTAAGGCACGTCCGGCTGCAGCTTTAGGAATATCCGCAGATGCGGCAATGGCTTCAATCAGTTCAGTTTTGTTCACACTTAACCCCTTTTGATTATTTGTTTCTAAAAGCACAGCGCAAATTAATGTCGCTATTAATCTGCATTATCTGTGCAGCAAATGAATTGCGATTTATACCAACAGAGCAACAGGGGGTCAAGGAAAGCTTACAGCTTTACACAAAACCCCGCAGAATCTGCTCATAAAACAAGCAGCAAAAGCTATACATTGAACAAGATCACACTCGCGCGCCGCTAGTGGGTACTCAGGCGATTATCGCTTTCAGTGGTCTTTTGTGCGGCTTTCTCCAACGCCCGGTATTCTTCATCACTCAGTGGCTTAGGACTGGATTGCAATGCAATTGCCAAAACCTCATCGATCCACTTAACAGGCTTAACTATCAGATCAGCCTTAATGTTATCGGGAATCTCTTTTAAGTCTCGTTCATTTTCCGCAGGAATAATCACAGTTTTAATCCCACCCCGGTGAGCAGCCAAAAGCTTTTCTTTCAACCCGCCAATACGTAAAACTTCACCGCGCAGAGTGATCTCCCCAGTCATGGCAACATCTGCTCGCACCGGTATGTTTGTCTGTACAGATACCAATGCAGTGCACATAGCAATCCCGGCACTCGGACCGTCTTTAGGTGTAGCTCCTTCAGGAACATGAATATGGATATCCACTTTTTCATGATGATCAGGAGCTATGCCCAACGCCTGACTGCGAGAGCGAACTACAGTCAAAGCAGCTTGGATAGACTCCTGCATTACATCACCCAATGAACCAGTTTTTATAATTCGCCCCTTGCCTACAACAGCAGTAGCCTCAATGGTCAGCAATTCGCCGCCGACCTGAGTCCAAGCAAGCCCGGTTACTTGACCAATCTGGTCTTTACTTTCCGCTTTACCAAAATCGAATTTGCGAACACCCAGCAAACTTTCTAACACGGTAGCATCAATTAAATCGGCACTAGCCTTATTGCCTTTAACATGACGAGTCACTACTTTGCGACAAATTTTTGCAATTTCTCGCTCAAGCCCTCTTACCCCGGCCTCCCGCGTGTAATAACGAATAATATCGCGAATAGCATCGGGACCTATATTGATTTCCGAATCCTTCAGTCCGTTCGCTTTCATTTGCTTTGGTATTAAATAACGCAAAGCAATATTTAATTTTTCGTCTTCGGTATAACCTGGAATACGAATAACTTCCATGCGATCCAGTAACGGACCAGGAATATTCATTGAGTTTGATGTACAAACAAACATTACATCTGACAAATCATAGTCAACTTCGAGATAGTGATCACTGAAGTGACTATTTTGTTCTGGATCCAACACTTCTAGCAGCGCCGATGCCGGATCACCGCGATTATCCATACCCATCTTGTCAATTTCATCTAACAAAAAGAGAGGATTCCTTACACCTACTTTCGCCATTTTTTGGATAAGTTTTCCGGGCAAAGAGCCGATATAAGTTCTTCTATGGCCGCGTATTTCAGCTTCATCGCGCACACCGCCCAGAGCCATGCGAACAAACTCACGATTAGTTGCACGGGCGATGGATTCGCCAAGCGATGTTTTACCCACACCAGGAGGCCCCACCAAGCATAAAATAGGACCTTTTACTTTTTTAACGCGTTGTTGCACAGCCAAATATTCAAGAATCCGCTCTTTCACTTCCTCAAGCCCGAAGTGATCTTTATTCAGTACTTCTTCAGCACGAGCAAGATCGTGACGCACCTTACTTTTTTTGCTCCAAGGTACTTTAATCATCCAGTCGATATACGCGCGCAGAACAGATGCCTCGGCCGACATTGGCGACATCATTTTTAATTTATTTAATTCTGCTCTTGTTTTTTCTGCTGCATCTTTTGGCATTGACGCGGCGGCAATTTTCTTTTCCAGCTCGTCAGCTTCACTAACTTCTTCACCTAATTCGCCCAGCTCTTTTTGAATGGCTTTCATTTGCTCATTCAAATAATACTCGCGCTGACTTTTTTCCATTTGTTTTTTAACGCGGCCGCGAATTTTCTTTTCAACATGAAATAAATCAACTTCCGCGTCCATAAGATCTAAAAGATGCTCTATGCGGGCATGAATATCCGCCATCTCCAAGATGGATTGTTTTTTGGGCAGATCAAGCGACATGTGCGCAGCTATAGTGTCAGCCAAGCGTCCGGGCTCATCGATACCAGAGAGTGAAGTAATAACTTCAACCGGCACTTTTTTGCTGAGATTTACATACTGCTCAAACTGACCAATTGCAGATGCAATCAGTGCGCGCGCCTCAGCCCCCTCAATCGGACTACAAGGTATGACATCCACCGTTGCCCTGAAGAATCCATCTGCCTCTTCGATAGACTCGATGCTGGCCCTTTCGCGCCCTTCGATTAACACCTTAACAGTGCCATCAGGAAGTTTCAGCAATTGCAGAATAGAAGCGATTGTACCTATGCTGTATAGGTCCTCAGCCTGGGGCTCGTCTTGCTGTGGATTTTTTTGAGCCACCAATAGAACTTGTTTATCGCTAGCCATGGCGCGCTCGAGCGCCTCAATCGACTTGCCACGACCAACAAATAATGGAGTAACCATATGCGGATAAACAACCACATCACGCAATGGAAGCAAGGGGATTTCAGTTATATGGGATTCGTGTAGAGTTTCAGCGACCATTGGTTCCTCTCTATTTCAAAAAGGCAACAAACACCTTGCCATAAAAACAAGATTGGGGTCTAAAACCGGGAATTACAAGTTATTGAAGCACAAAAACCAAAAAGAGCGCCTATGTGCGCCCTTTTTGCTCATGATGATTAATAGTTGATCGCACAATTAATCTTCTGCAGCTGCCTTTGCAGGTTTATCGTTGTTTTCATAAACCAATAAAGGCTCGGCTTCACCTTTAATAACAGACTCATCAACAACGACCTTAACTACATTTTCTTCGGATGGAATCTTATACATGGTGTCAAGAAGGACCGACTCCATAATAGATCTCAAGCCACGAGCACCCGTTTTACGTTCCAACGCACGCTCCGCAACAGCATCCAATGCATCACTACGAAAATCAATTTGTACGCCTTCCATCTCAAATAACCGACCATACTGTTTGGTCAGCGCATTACGCGGCTCGGTCAGAATTTGTATTAGAGCCGCTTTATCCAGCTCATCCAATGTCGCTATTACAGGTAAGCGACCTACGAACTCTGGAATAAGCCCATAACGAACAAGATCTTCTGGCTCTAAATCTTGCAGTGTCTGGCCAAAGTTCCGCTTCTCATCTTTACTTTTTACTTCTGCACTAAATCCAATACCGCCTTTTTCGGATCGGTCGCGGATAACTTTGTCCAGGCCAGCAAAAGCTCCACCGCAAATGAACAAAATATTTGAAGTATCTACCTGCAAAAACTCTTGTTGCGGATGCTTGCGCCCACCCTGAGGCGGTACAGAGGCAACAGTACCTTCTATAAGCTTCAGCAGCGCTTGCTGCACACCTTCGCCTGAAACATCACGAGTAATTGAAGGGTTGTCTGATTTGCGAGAAATTTTGTCAATTTCGTCAATGTAGACAATGCCTTGCTGTGCTTTTTCTACATCGTAATCACATTTTTGCAGTAATTTTTGGATGATATTCTCAACATCCTCACCAACATAACCCGCTTCAGTAAGCGTAGTTGCATCTGCAATTGTGAAAGGCACATCAAGCAATCGAGCCAAGGTCTCTGCCAGCAATGTCTTACCACTACCTGTTGGGCCAACTAACAAAATGTTACTTTTACCTAGCTCAATCGTTTCTTTATCTTTACCTGCTTTCCCGGCAAAACGAAGACGTTTGTAATGGTTGTACACAGCCACAGCCAATACTTTTTTCGCTCGTTTTTGACCAATGACATACTGGTCAAGAATTGCCGATATCTCATGCGGCTTTGGAAGTTTTTCGGAAGCACCTTCAGCAGCGCTTTCCTGAATTTCTTCACGAATAATATCGTTGCAAAGGTCAACGCACTCATCGCAAATAAAAACCGATGGACCCGCAATTAACTTGCGGACTTCATGCTGACTTTTACCGCAGAAAGAGCAATACAGCAACTTTCCGTTTTTATCGCCTGCGTCACTGGTGTGATCGGTCATTGAACCCACTCCATCTAAATTTCTATATCAATTGTCAGTTTAAAAGATCAAATTCAAGCTGCTCAAAAGTGAATTGTCACTGGGTCAAGCTTGCGATGCTGATCTGAGTTCGGTTTTACTCTGACAAACAAACAATTATTGAGCTGGCTGTATACGTTTATCGATTACAGCATCAATCAAGCCATAATCTTTCGCCTGTTGAGCAGACATAAAGTTATCGCGCTCAGTGTCCACCTCTATTTTTTCAATAGGCTGACCTGAATGAAAGGCCATTAGCTCATTGAGGCGCGAGCGGATCTTCAATATTTCTTGCGCTTGAATGTGTATGTCAGATGCCTGCCCCTGTGCTCCGCCGCTTGGCTGGTGAATCATCACGCGAGAGTTGGGCAGGCAAAAGCGCTTGCCTTTAGCGCCCGCATTTAACAAAAATGCCCCCATGCTACATGCTTGACCTATGCACATGGTGCTCACATTTGGTTTTATAAACTGCATAGTGTCATAAATGGACATACCTGCAGTAACTGATCCGCCTGGTGAGTTAATGTACAGATGGATATCTTTATCCGGGTTTTCGGCTTCCAAAAATAAAAGTTGAGCTACGACTAAATTTGCCATGTAATCCTCAACGGGACCAACAAGGAATATCACACGCTCTTTAAGCAAGCGTGAATATATATCAAATGATCTTTCGCCTCGTGCCGTTTGCTCGATAACAATCGGTACAAGGCCACTATTGATAGGAGATAACAGGGAGTTCATGTGTTGGTATGACATCGTGCGTTTTTGTCCTTAAGCGGGCTAATAGCGTCGCCAATGTTGAAAACTATGATTTTTTGACACTACAGAGCTTAACCCGTGATGGGATTATATGCCAGTCAAATGAGGTAATTTGGAAGGTATTCAGAGAGAGGGAAGCCGCAAAACAGGCGTTTTGCGGCTTTTTTAAACGATTAGCGCTGAGCGTTAGCCTTGATGATTTCATCGTAGCTAGTCTGTACTTCAGCGACTTTGGCTTGCGATAGGATATAGTCCACGACCTGATCTTCCAGCACTGCCGACTCCACCCCAGCCATCAACTCCTGGTTGCCATTGTAGTACTCAACCACTTCTTTTGGCTCTTGATAAGTTGAGGCAATCTCTTCGATCATAGCTTTTACGCGTTTCGCTTCAGGCTTAAGCTTGGCAGACTTTACAATCTCGCCAACAATTAAACCCAAGGTTACACGACGAGCAGCCTCATCTTGGAACATGGTATCGGGAAGCAAGGATTTAACGTCAAAATTTTGTTGTTGTCCGCCAAAACGTTGCATCATTTGATTACGCAGCACCTGAATTTCATTGGCAACCAACGCTTTGGGCACATCAGTGGTGTGAGAGGCAATAAGAGCATCCATTACTTGGCCTTTTACTTTTGCTTTCAGCGCATTGGCCAACTCGCGATCCATGTTTGCTTTTACTTCTTTGCGGAATTGCTTCTCACCGCCTTTTTCTACGCCAAACTTCTGGAAAAACTCTTTCTTTAATTCTGGTAGTTGAGCTTCTGACACGCTATTGACGGTGATTGCAAAATCTACCGCAGCCCCTTTCAGTTCTTCTGCCTGATAATCTTCAGGGAATGTAACTGAAACAACCTTGTTCTCACCTGCTTTCAGACCAACAATACCTTCCTCGAAACCAGGAATCATTGATTTCGAGCCGAGCACTAAATTGTGATTGTCCGCTTTACCGCCGGCAAACTCGACACCATCTTTGGTGCCAACAAAATTGATATTAACCTGATCGCCATCAGCAGCTGCACGCTCTACAACAGACCACGTGGCCTGATGCTTGCGCAATACTTCAATCATATTATCGACATCAGTATCGGTCACTTCTGCTTTGAAGCTGGTGAGCTCGAATGCTGTAAGATCGCTCAATGCAACACTTGGATAAACTTCGAAGGTTGCAATGTATTCAAGATCTTTACCTACAGCCAACTGCTTTGGCTGAATGGATGGCTGGCCAGCAGGCTTTACATTTTCTTTTTGTACTGCAGCATAAAAAGAACGGCTAATTACATCACCCACAACTTCTTGACGAATGCCCGCACCAAAACGCTGTTTGACAACAGACATTGGCACCTTGCCCTTGCGGAAACCTTTGATGCTTACGTTGCGTGCCGCTTGCTTCAAGCGATTTTCAACTTCGTTTTCTACTTGCTCTGCGGGCACGCCAACGGTTAAGCGGCGCTCCAATCCAGAAGTCGTTTCGAGTGAAACCTGCATATATGCCTCGTGAAATAACTGAAAATCTGTTGCAGTTGATCAAGCACTCTGAAATACAGAATGCTGGGGGAATATGGTGCGGACGGAGAGACTCGAACTCTCACACCTTGCGGCGCCAGAACCTAAACCTGGTGTGTCTACCAATTTCACCACGTCCGCTTGGGTCGCCTTCATTACATAAACAAATGAAAGCACTGACTTAATGTTTCGCGCTCCAACCAATTGATTTTTAATGTTTTTTATAAAAATCAGCAGCCCTAGCGCGCGAAGGGTGCTGATTGTGCCACAGTCATTCTGCAGGTTCAACTTTTTATCAATACTCTGCGATCGTTTCGCGCTGACGCGTTACCAATGTACCGAAGCTTTCCAACCAAGAAGTTAACAACTCCACAGTTAAGTCAGGCAATTCTTGCCCCTGAGCTTCCGTCAACTCCACTAAGGCAATTAAATTTTCCTGTCCAAATGCTTTTTTCTCCCTGGGTTTTTCGGGAGATTTAAAAATATGATCGTGATACTGAGTCAGTTGACTTAACCATGAATCACTTAACTGGCTAAGCGCTAGCAATTCAGAAGACTCCGAAGAAACCTTATCGACCTGCTGCAGTGAAGAGATTAGATCCTGAATGGAGCGAATAACGGATGGCTTTTTTATTTGATGATGCTCGGCAAGCTCGCGCAGATAAAAATGCAGCGCCACTATCAGATGGAACACAACCGCATCGGCCAAGGCCTGCGATTCAAGTTTGCGCATGCCTTTTGGCTCACCAAGAGAGTTGTTTAATAGGCCGATGGTGGCCCCAGCAAACGCCAACTTTTGATTTACAAGTGAGAGGTGACTAATTGACATAATGCGCGACAGGTTTCAGAACAAGGTAGGGGCAGTAGCCATCAGCAAAGATGGCTACTGCAGAACTTATTTTTGCACTTTCCATTTTCCGCCATCGTAAAACGCCTTCCAGCCCGTAGCCTTACCGTTTACTTCGGTTTGAACATACTGCTCTTTGGTTTTACGGCTAAAGCGAATAATAGCCTTGTTGCCTTCAGGATCCTTTACCGGTGCAGACAACAAAAAGTGATACTTCGGATCTATTTGATCCTTATGGGGCAACAACTCCTCCACCAACGGCGCACGAGTTTCACGATTTTTAGGGAACTGGCTTGCGGCAAGGAACAAGCCGGCAGCACCATCTCGCAACACATAGTGATCATCCACTTTTTCACAGCGCAACTCTGGCATTACGATTGGGTCAACCTTTGGTGGGGCAGCCTCACCGCTTTTCAGTAGCTTACGCGTGTTTTTACATTCACTATTAGTGCAGCCAAAATACTTGCCAAAACGACCTGTTTTAAGCTGCATTTCGCTGCCGCACTTATCGCACTCAATAGTTGGGCCTTCGTAACCTTTAAGGCGATAGGTGCCCTGCTCCACCTCGTAACCGGGGCAATCAGGATTATTACCGCAAATATGTAACTTGCGACTTTCATCCACCAGATAGGAGTCCATCGCGGAGTTGCAAAGCTTGCAGCGATGCTTGGCGCGCAGCTGGCGCGATTCCGCTTCTTCATCCGCATCAGCCTCGATAGCCTCATCACCAGAAACCAGATTCATAGTGTTTTTGCAGCGCTCTTTTGGTGGCAACCCATAACCTGAGCAACCTAAAAAGACACCTGTACTGCCGGTACGGATTTGCATGTGGCGACCACACAGACTGCAGGCGATATCCGTATCGGTGGGATCATTGGCTCGCATGCCTTTAGCGCTGCTCGACGCCAAGGTCAGCTTTTTACTAAACCCAGCGTAAAACTCATCAAGCAATGAACGCCAGTTTTTTCCACCCTGAGCAACCACATCCAATGACTCTTCCATATTGGCGGTAAAGCCATAACTCATAAGGTCATCAAAGCTTTCAACCAGGCGCTCAGTCACTATATCGCCCATTTTTTCGGCATAAAACCGACGATTTTCCTGGCGCACATAACCGCGCTCTTGGATGGTAGAAATAATCGATGCATAAGTCGATGGACGACCAATAGCACGCTTTTCAAGCTCCTTTACCAAACTGGCTTCGGTGTAACGTGCTGAAGGCTTGGTGAAATGTTGCTGCGGATTAAGTTTCACCAGCGGCAACACTTGGCCAACTTTCATATCTGGCAGCACCACATCTTCGTCTTTTTTGGCGACCTGCGGACTAACCTTGGTATAACCATCAAAACGGATTACACGGCCGCGAGTACGCAGCTCGTAATCGCCAGCCGCCGCCACCACACTGGTGCTAGTGTATTCTGCCGGCGTCATTTGGCAGGCAACAAATTGTTGCCAGATCAGACCATAAAGACGCTCCGCATCACGCTCCATACCACTTAATTGATTAGGTAATGCATCAACATTTGAGGGGCGAATCGCCTCATGCGCTTCCTGCGCACCGTCCTTACTGGAATAAAGGATGGGCGACTCAGGCAGGTAGCGTTTGCCGAAGTTTTCTAAAATATGTTCACGACAAGCTTCGACAGCCTCTTTGCTCAAGTTCGTCGAGTCCGTACGCATGTAGGTAATGTAACCCGCCTCATATAAGCGCTGAGCCATCATCATGGTTTTCTTAACCCCAAAACCTAAACGAGTGCTCGCGGCTTGCTGTAAGGTCGAGGTAATAAAAGGGGCTGAAGGTTTAGATTGTGTGGGCTTATCTTCGCGATTAATTACCTTATAAGCTGCACCTTGCAATGCATTAACCGCCGCCATCGTCTGAGCTTCATTGATTGGCTTAAAAGCCTCATCACCCTGCTTTTTCACTTCAAAGCTGGCAACTTGGCTTTTATCCGCCTGCAGATCAGCAAAAAGAGTCCAGTACTCTTCCGGGATGAAGGCGCGAATTTCGCGCTCTCGTTCAACCACCAGACGTACAGCTACAGACTGTACGCGCCCCGCTGACAGCCCCCGAGCGACCTTTTCCCACAATAATGGCGACACCATGTAACCCACAACGCGATCCAAAAAGCGACGCGCTTGCTGAGCATCAACACGATTCTGATCGATTGGCCCCGGCGTTTTAAATGCATTTTGAATCGCCGTTTTAGTGATTTCATTAAACACAACGCGGCGATAGCGGGATTCATCGCCACCAATTGCCTCGCGTAAGTGCCAAGCAATTGCTTCCCCCTCTCTATCCAAGTCGGTTGCGAGATAGACCATATCGGCCTTCTCGGCAAGCTTCTTCAGCTCATCCACAACTTTTTCTTTACCTGGAAGAATTTCGTATTGGGCTGTCCAACCGTTTTCCGGATCAATGCCCATGCGGTTAATAAGCTGACTTTTACTCTTGTTGGCTTGATAAATTGCTTTGTCTTCAGGTGACATTTTGCGTGTTGCAGCCGCTTGTTTAGCTCGCTCTTTGGCATCAACTGGCTTAGCTCCACCACTGGTTGGTAAATCGCGAATATGGCCAATACTGGACTTAACGATAAAATCGTCACCCAGATATTTATTGATAGTTTTTGCCTTGGCAGGCGACTCAACGATAACTAAGGATTTACCCATGGCAGTTAGAAATATCTCTATAAAAAGAAGGCAGTGAAAAGGGCCGGTAAATGCGCCAAACAATTACTTCATTGCCCCGAAGACGGGTTAAACTAGCAGTGAAGGTGCGCATATATAAGTCTTGAATCCCGAGGGGTCAAGCTATAATTTCCAGCATGTCTTATAGTCGAGCCTGAACAGATGCGCAAAACTCTGCCTCAAACAGGATGTTTATTTACTTTAAAGGTCGAACATATCTTATTGTTATATATGATTTTGTTATTTGCCGCACACTTAAGGACAAGAAACCCATAAAAACCTGAAACCCAACTACCTTGCCCTAGTAGATTTCCGCATGACCTTGATTGTGATTCTTGTTTTTTTGATGCTGATGACACTTTTTGCCGTGAGCGTACTTCATCGCATACAGCAGCGCCAACGTCAGCGCCGCTTGGAACAACGCCGTTTGCGTATTCAAGTAGAAGAGTTAACTGATGTTGTGAACTGTTTGGAGCAAACACTACCAAACAGGGTCATTACCAAGCATATCAATGACATGATCATTACGCTGCAGCATCAGATGCTGGCGCTGGAAGATAATAACCGAGAGCACCTAGAGGCAGCGATACTGAAAAGTGAACATTATTCGGAAGAGTTGCTCAATCCAAAAAATCGCCAAGGAATTAGCTATCAAAGGGACAGTGATGCACAAATTGCTAAAACGCAGCTGCACATCAATGAGGCAATGAATCTTATCGTACAGCTTGCTGCTCAAGGCACTATTAATGAAGTCGAATTAGGCGCCTATCAAACAGAGCTGCGCTGGGCTTATTTAATGGTATCGGTGATGTCATACATCGGTCAGGGGGATAAGTCTGTCGCCATAAGTGACCGCCTTGCTTTTTATCGCAAGGCCCAACATCTATTGATGGAGTCGATGCATCAAGACCCTCGCCGCCTACAAATGATTAAAGAGTTAAGTGAAATGATAGACGGTGAGCGCGTAGGGCTTAGCAGCGCTCTACGCGAAATAGCGCCAGTCGCCTAAGCGTGTAGATCGGCTGACAGATATTCAGTTTGGTAAAGCCGGGTCAACACGCTGATTAACACATCCAGAATTTCCACGCTTTCTTTTTCTTGCCAAAAAACGCAAATACCCATATTGCCACCACTAACGGCCCGGACCGATTCAGGCAATTGTGGCAGACAAGCCTTAAGCAGCTCGCAAGTGGCATCACTTGGGCGCACATTAGTTTGCCAATCCCACTCGGAACTAAAGTTGCCTTCGTGTGCATAGCCGGTGCGCATCAGTATCCATTCTGGTAGCTCCCGTGTTTTAGGTGGTGGCGACAAATAGTAAACAGGCATGGTTACAGGCTGATCAACATCAGTTTTTAAGGCCGGCAATCGGCGCAAACTAAAACGCACTCCCTGCGCAGTAGCATATGTACGCAGTTGTTCCTTTCTTTTTTGCGCTGGGCTTGGTCTGAGCATGGAGATAGGGCCCATCACCAGTGCAATCGTCACGATCAAAATAATAAAAAACCAGATATTCATGTAAATCCTTAAAACTTTATGCGAGAGCAACTATTCTTTAGTAAGCACCAACAACAATGCCGAGGATAAGAATCATGACAGAAATTATTAACTACACCCATATTATTGTCGGCTTGGATCTATCTGAAGATTGCCCGCCGGTTATCCAACGTGCAGCCGCTATTGCACAAGCTTGCAATGCCAAACTCACCTTGGCGCATGTACTGGAGCCTCTTGCGTTTGCATATGGTGGTGATATGCCGGTAGATTTGAGTGGCGTGCAAGAGCAACAAGTGCAGAAAGCAGAAGCTGATCTGGCACAACTTGCCAAATCAACCAGTTACCCGATCATGCAGCAACATGTGCTTGTGGGGCAACCAGCGGCTGAATTGCATTATCTGGCCGAGCAAGAATCTGCAGATTTAATCGTGGTTGGCAGCCATGGTCGCAAGGGTTTTGCATTACTACTCGGCTCGACCCCCAATAGTGTTTTACACGGCGCTACCTGCGATGTGTTAGCGGTATTGGTAAAAAAACAAACCGGTGAAGCGTAACGCCTCACCGGTCTTATTTTTTGACGATTACTCTTGCTGCATATCTTCCAATTCAGCCCAACGCTCAAACGAATCATCGAGCTGTTGCTGCACTCTGGCAAGCTCCTGCAGCTTCTGCTCTACTGTGGCAGGCGCTTGATTATAAAAATCACTGGCGCTGGTCACTAGCTGTAGTGCATTTAACTGTTTTTCCAGCAATTCAATTTTCTGCGGCAACTCATCAAATTCTTTTTGGAATTTGTAGCTCAATTTTTTCAGTTTGGTCGGCGCTTTAGCACTTTCTGTTTCTGGGTGGGTGTTTTTTTTCGGCTCCTCGATAGGAGTGCTGACACTCACCTCTGGCAGCTCATCAGCTTGGGTCCATTTGCCACCTTGACGCAGCCAATCGTCGTAACCACCCACATACTCAAGCACATTGCCGCGCCCTTCAAATGCAATAACACTGGACACAATATTATTCAAAAATGCCCGGTCATGGCTTACCAATAAAAGCGTGCCGGTATATTCGGTGAGAATATCCTCCAGCAACTCAAGCGTTTCGACATCCAGATCATTCGTCGGCTCATCCAATACCAATAAATTTGCCGACTTACTGAATAATTTGGCAAGTAGTACACGATTGCGCTCGCCACCTGACAAGGCGCGTAGTGGTGTGCGCGCTCGCTCGCCGCTAAATAAAAAATCGCTAAGATAAGAAAAAATATGCTTTGACTTGCCATCAACCTCAATGAATTCCCGCCCACCAGCGATGTTATCAACGGCATTTTTATCAAGATCTAATTGGTCGCGCAGCTGATCAAAATAAGCCACTTCCAGATTAGTGCCCAGTTTCACGCTGCCAGATTGCGGCTGCAATTCGCCGAGAATTAATTTCAGCAGCGTGCTTTTACCTGCTCCATTAGCGCCGACTAAACCAATTCTATCGCCGCGCATAATGCGGGTAGAAAACTGGTTGACGATTTTTTTCTCGCCAAATGAGTAGCTCACGTCGACCAAATCGGCGACCAACTTGCCTGAGTCGCCACCTGCAGCCAAGGAAAAGTTGGCCTTACCGACAACCTCGCGCCGCTGTGAGCGGGTTTCACGTAAGGCTTTTAATGCACGCACGCGCCCCTCATTACGGGTACGGCGCGCTTTGATACCCTGGCGAATCCACACCTCTTCTTGTGCGAGACGCTTATCAAATAACTCGTTGTGACGAGCCTCTTCCGCAAGTGCCTGCTCGCGATACACCAAAAAGCTGGCGTAGTCGCCTTCCCAGCAACGCAAATGGCCGCGATCCAACTCAGCGATATGGGTCGCCAAGGCCTGCAATAATGAACGGTCATGGGTGATAAACACCAACGCGCCGTTGTAACTCAGCAATTGTTTTTCCAACCACTCAATCGCAGCAATATCCAAATGGTTAGTTGGCTCATCGAGCAATAACACATCAGGTTCAATCACCAGTGCGCGTGCTAGCGCAACACGGCGACGCCATCCCCCCGAAAGCTCGCGCATGTAACGTTCAGCGGGCAAATCCAGACGGGAAATGATTTCATCCACCTTCTGCTGCAATGCCCAGCCATCATTGGCTTCAATCTGGTGTTGCAAGTCGGCCATGCGCGCCAATTGGTTATCATCTATGTGCTGTGCATGAGATAAAACTCGGTACTCAGCAAGCAGCTCCCCTACTCCCTTTGCGCCTGCTGCGACAGCATCAAATACGAGACGATCATCAGCCTCTGGAAGATCCTGCTCTAAACGGGCAATGCGAATTCCAGTTTGACGAATAACTTCGCCTTTATCCAGATCGACCTCACCATCTAGCACCTTTAACAAGCTTGACTTGCCGGTACCATTACGCCCAATCAAACAGAGGCGCTGACCGCGTTCAATGGTCAGGTCAACGCCATCCAAGAGTACTTGCAGGCCGTAACTGAGTCCGGCTTTTTCAATTTTAATCAAAGACATAGAGGGAATAATTCAGGTAGTGTTTCAACGAAAATGATACTGGCACAAGCACCAGCGGGCTGATATTCTCAAGTGAATGCTTGGCCGTCTGCTAAAGTCTTTAGTAGAGGCAACAAAATTAATGCGGCCCCAGCACTCATCTTGCACTGCCGCGCAAGTACCGCATTAAGAAGTGCCGCATCATATCCCACCACAAAGGCATAACCAACCCGCTTGGGTTTGATAACAATTGAGGTATCCATGAGGTTTTCAAAAATACTTTGGCCAGCAGCCCTGAGTGCCAGCGTATTCGTTGGTAGCATAACCCTGACTTACGCGCAGGCTGCGACAACGCCACCCACAACAAAAACAGCATCGACCAAGACGGATGCTCGTCAAATAGAGCGACAACAATACGTTCAGGCACAAAAAGCCCTCAACGCCAAAAACATGCCTGAATACCATCGTTTATTAAAACAGCTCAAAAACTACCCTCTGCTGCCTTATCTTGAATATCAAGAATTAACCAATCGTTTATTTAGCTTGCCCAAACAAGATGTGCAGGCTTTTTTTGCGAATTACCCCGATTCATTTTTATCCGAGCGCTTAACTCACCGGTGGTTACGGACGCTGGCTCAGCGCGAGCGTTGGGCTGATTATTTGCATTTTTATGATAAACGTCTCACTGACCCAGAATTGGCCTGTTTGAATTTGCGCGCACGCTTGGCGACAGGAGATAAAAGCGCACTCAACGACGTTGCGCCACTGTGGAACATTGACAAAACACAATCCAAAGCTTGCGATCCCGTGTTTGATCAATGGAAAAAAGCGGGACTCATGACACCCGATTTGATTTGGGAACGCCATTTAAAAGCTTTAAAAGCGGGCAATAAAGGTATGGCAAGCTATTTGAGCAACCTACTGCCTGCTGCCGATCGCCCTCTTGCGACCTTGCTGCAGCAAGTAGATGCCAATCCACGCTTATTAAAACAAACAGCAAAATTCTCCAAGCAATCCCAAAAAATGAAAACGGTTATTTTGCATGGTTTGGAAAAACTAGCACGCATCAATGCCAAAGAAGCCCTCGCACTCTGGCACGGTTATGATGCGCAGCAACTATTTGATGATACCAATAGAGTTGAAATCAAATACCATATTGCTCTGCGCTTGCTCTATCAGGATCATGAAGTTGACGCTGAAAAATTGGTTGCCTCAACACCTAACTTAACGCGCGTTGATTTACTTGAATGGCTGCTGCGCGAGTCTTTGCGCAAGCAAGATTGGGAGCGAGTTAATGAATGGCTTGCCCGCTTGCCTGAAGATGCACGTGCCAGTGAACGCTGGCGCTATTGGCAAGCACGCACGATGGAGGAATTATCCATCAAAGAAATAAATGGCGAGACACCAACCAGTATTTATAACAGTGTGGCACCTGCTCGAAGTTTTTATGGTTTTTTAGTCGCCGATAAAACCAAAGTAAATTACCATTTGCTAGATCGCCCCATGTCATTTACCAACGAGCAAATTGCCGCGGTAGAAAATGCACAAGGCATTTTACGCGCGCGCGAATTTTTTGCTCGCGGGGAATTGGGGGCGGCCAACCGGGAATTTTTTCACACTACTCGCCGCATGCCATTGGAGCAAATGGTCATCGCGGGGCGCTTGGCTGAAAAGTTGGGCTGGTATCGCAACGGCATTCAAGTGATGGCAGAGGCGCAATATTGGGATGATCTTGAAGTTCGCTTTCCTATAGCCTACAAAGAACATGTAACCAAAGCAGCGCAACAAACCTCAGTAAATCCGCTGTTCATTTTTGCCGTCACTCGGCAGGAAAGTGCATTTGTACATGATGCAAAATCAACTGCCGGGGCGCTAGGGTTAATGCAATTAATGCCAGCGACCGCCAAACAGACAGCGCAAAAAAATGGCCTGAGTTTCACCCTTCAAGATTTAATAACACCCGAGAAAAACATTGCGCTGGGGAGCCGCTATTTAAACCATTTACTTGGTGTATTTGAGGGCAATCGCATACTGGCGGCGGCGGCTTACAATGCTGGCCCGACCCGAGTAAAAAAATGGTTAAATAAAGATAAAGGTACGCAGCTTCCCTATGATGTATGGATTGAAACAATTCCCTACAAAGAAACCCGAGGCTATGTACAAAATGTGCTCTCTTTTTCAGTCATTTACGCATATCGTTTAGGGCAAGAAACTAATTTTGTAACGCCAGCAGAAATGAACCGTCAATTGTAATCAAGCAATTCACAATTAATAAAAAGCCGCGCATGAATCTTCACGCGCGGTTTTTTATTGTTGAGTCATGAAATTATTTTTTCAAGTATTCACGTAAGCGCTTTTGCACAACTTCTGCTAATTCGTCGGGCTGGAACTTGGATAAGAAATCATTGCAACCCACCTTCTCTACCATCGCTTTATTAAAACTACCGCTAAGTGACGTATGCAATACCACATATAAATCAGCCAACGCGGGGCTTTTGCGGACCTCAGCTGTCAAACGATAACCATCCATCTCGGGCATTTCTGCATCCGTTACGAGCATCAGAATTTCATCGGT
>CAXAVL010000052.1:0-22478 GCA_963971905.1 uncultured Cellvibrio sp. | reverse complement strand
GTGGCGCCGAGTGTCATGCCGAACACCAGCAGGTTTATGGCCATGATGGGGAGGCTTGGGGAAACGGCGAGGCACACCAAACTTACACACATAAGTAACAAACTGACGGTGATTATTCGGCGGCAGCCGTACCGGTTTACCAGTGGCCCGGTCACGGGCATCGCCAGCAGCGAGCCGACGCCAAAACACAGAATCAATAAACCGAGGGTGGATTCGCCAATCGCCAGCCGTGTTTTAACAAACGGAATCAGCGGCGCCCAGGCAGACATGGCGAGGCCGGTGATCAAAAAAGCAAAACGGGTGGATATTTGTGTTTTGCTGGCGTGTGCAACCTGAGGGAGAGATAAATCAGTAACAGCCATAAAAATTCGTCAGACTAGGAAATAAAGGGCGCATAGGGGTTAGTCAGATAAAACGCGCGCACTATACCAATCCCCATGGCGCGCAGAGGTGAGGAATTGTAAAGCGCTGCTGGGCGATGATTGTGCGCCCAAGATGATCTAACGCAAGTGATGGTGAACCAGAAGGGTTTAGACTTTCACTGAGTACAGACTCCAAATTCATTGCGCAGGATTCGCTTATGGCTCCACTTCAATTACTCGCCGCACTGGTTCCCATTCTTGCTGTTTTTTTGTTGCTAGTGCTGCTGCGTTTACCTGCCTCCCGTGCTATGCCGTTGAGCTTACTGGCAACGGCCGCTGCCGCATTTTTGGTGTGGCAGATACCGCTGGTGCAATTGGCTGCGTCGGTGCTGGAGGGCTGGATTATTGCGTTCACGATTTTAGTGATCGTATTGGGCGCCATTGTGCTGCTCAATACCCTCAGGGCGACGGGCGCCTTAGTGGTGATTAGTCGGGGCTTCTCCGGCATCTCGCGCGATCATCGTGTGCAGGTCATTATCGTCGCTTGGCTATTTGGCGCTTTCCTTGAAGGTGCCAGCGGTTTTGGTACGCCTGCTGCCATAGGTGCTCCGCTGCTGGTGGCGCTGGGCTTTCCGCCTATGGCAGCGGTGGTGATGGCGTTGATTGGCGACAGCGCACCCGTCTCGTTTGGGGCAATTGGCACGCCGGTGATTGTGGGTGTGGGGCAGGGTATTCCCGGTGTCAGCCCCAGTGAATTGCAGGCGATAGCTGTGACGGCAAGCGCTATGGATTTGTTGATCGCGAGCTGTTTACCTCTGTTGATGGTGGTGTTGCTCACCCGCTTTTTCGGTGCCCATAAATCGTGGCGCGAGGGTCTGGAACTAGGGCCTTTTGCACTTTTCAGCGGCTTGGCTTTTACCCTTCCCGCGCATTTGGTTGCGCGCTTTTTAGGCCCAGAGTTTCCCAGTTTACTGGGGGCCTTAGTGGGCTTGGGGTTAGTGGTCTTGGTGGCTCGTCGCGGCTGGTTACTACCGAGCACGCCTTGGCGTTTACCCGCCGTGGAGGATACCTTGGTAGAGCATGGTGCCTCGTTCTTATCCCCCACGGGTAGAGCACCAATGGGGTTGTTAGCGGCATGGCTTCCCTACCTGGTTTTAGTCGGGTTATTGGTATTGACCCGCATAGACGCCTTGCCATTTAAAGCGCTATTGCAATCCGTTGTGGTGGATTTTAAGCACCTTCTGGGTACCGGAATATCTACCCGTGTTATGCCTTTGTATCTGCCCGGCACCTTGTTTGTATTGATAGCACTCGCGGTGGCAGTGTGTTATCGGCTGCCTTGGGCGACTACAGCTTTGGTCTGGCGCGACTCTCTTATGCGCTTGCTGCCAACGCTGATTGCGCTGGGCGCTTCTGTGCCCATGGTGCGAATTTTCATTAATTCCGGGGTGAATGGGGTTGATCTTCCCGCTATGCCAACGGTGTTGGGGCAGTTGGCGGCGGCCAGTTTTGCCGGCCATTGGCCGCTGGTGGCACCATTTATTGGTGCGCTGGGTAGTTTTGTTGCTGGCTCATCCACTTTTTCCAACATGATGTTTGCCAGTCTGCAGCAGGATGCCGCGCTGGCTAGCGGTTTATCGCCCAAGGTGATTGTCGCCCTACAAATGCTTGGCTCCAATGCGGGCAATATGATTTGCGTGATGAATGTCGTCGCGGCGGCCTCGGTGGTGAAGTTGATGGGGCGCGAAGGTGAGATTATTCGCCTAACGCTCCTGCCCGCACTGCTTTATTGCAGCGCGGCGGGTTTGATCGGCTGGTGGCTTGCTGGCTGATTAAATCCGGCAAGGTTTATTGCTGCCAATAAATCAGTGGGTTTTCATTTGGCACCTGTACCTGTGAATGCGCGGGAATGACGCGCAAGCTAAAGTCGCTAGCGGGGCGATCCCGTGGCAGTAGGCCAGTGTAGTGATAGGAATTGGCGATACCGGCGCGGGCGAGTGTAAACGCGATTGTACTCGGCAAAGCGACGGGCAAAACCCAGGGTGAGAATGGCGGGGTCGAGTGGCATTGCAACGGGGATTGCACAGCTTGATGAAGAGGGCTCATGGCGCCACTGGCTCACAAATCGCTGGCGCGCATTCAACCAAACGCGCGCGACCCGCCGCGGCCATCTGCTGGTCGCTGACGTGCTGCAAGGCGGCGGGGTCGAGTTTATGCAGGTCGTCACGCCAGCGATCTTTGCTAAAGGCCTGGGTCTAAATGGCATCTGCCTTTGGCGAATCCCAAGTGGGAATATGCACGCCGTTGGTGACATGACCTACCGGCACATCGCGCTCTGGCCAGCGCGGGAACAGCGGCTGAAGAATGCGTTGGCTCACGCGCCCGCGCAGCTCGCTCACCCCGTTGCTGCGCGCGCAGCTGTGCATTGGGTACTTCGGACGCATCGGACGCATCGGGCGCATTGGTCGATTCGGGCACATTGGTATAGGTACGTGCGTTCCAGCCCTGCTCGAACAGGTAATCCTCCCTTGCTTTGACCAGCCTGTGCAGTTCTTGCAAAAACTCAGTATTTGCTACCAGCCGCTCTAATTCAGCGCCGTTGGTCAGTTGTGACACGCTCACCGGGTTGCCAGTCTGCTCCCATACCTTGGCATTTAGGCGCCGCCAAAGCTGGTCGCTCGCGTGGTTCCAGCTCCAGTGCAAGTCGGAGGAGAGTTCCTGTAATACCAGCAGGGGTTCGGGTAACAGGCGCTCCAAACTGGGCATTAGTTTTACCTGTGGTGTTGATTAAATGGCTCCGGCACTTGCGCAATAAAATTGACGGGTTAATTAACTACTTCCATCTGCGCCAATTCGTTGCGCTCAAAATGGGTGATATTGGCGAGGGTAATATCGGCGATGGCAGTCAGCGCCTCTCGGGTGAAAAACGCTTGGTGGCCGGTGATTACCACATTGGGAAAGGTCAGCAGGCGGGCAAACACATCGTCTTGCAGGAGCGCATTGGACTGGTCTTCAAAAAATAAATCGCCTTCTTCCTCGTAAACATCCAGACCGAGATGGCCAATTTTTTTGCTTTTGAGTCCGCTGATTGCCGCGCGTGTATCAATTAAGCCGCCGCGACCGGTATTGATAATCATCACGTTGTTTTTCATCTGCGCGATGCTGTCGGCATTGATTAAATGATGGGTGTTGCTATTGAGTGGGCAGTGCAGGGAAATAATATCAGCGTTAGGCCACAGGTCGTCGAGCGCAACATAGCGCACACCCGCCGCCGCGAGGTTTGCGTCCGGTTGTGGGTCGTAGGCGATAACCTTGCACCCAATACCTTGCAGAATGCGCGCAAATACTGCGCCGATTTTCCCGGTGCCAATCACGGCGACGGTTTTGTTAACCATGTCAAAACCGAGCAGGCCGTTGAGTGAATAATCATTTTCACGTACCCGGTGATAAGCGCGATGCAAATTGCGGTTGAGCATGAGAATCAACCCCAGTGCATGTTCGGCAACGGCGTGGGGTGAATATTCGGCGACGCGCGCAACAACAATTCCACGATTTTTTGCGGCGACTAAATCCACTTGATTAAAACCAGCGCAACGCAGTGCGATTAATTTTATGCCCAAATCGGACAGCTGCTGTAGGACGTTTGCATCCAAATGGTCATTCACAAAACAGCATACTGCGGTACAGCCTTGTGCCAGCAGTGCGGACTGCGAATTGAGTTGAGTCTCAAGAAACACTAAATCGTGGGGCTGCACGAGTGCGCTATTAGCTCGCACTAAAAATTCGCGGTCGTAGGGTTTGCAACTGAATACGGCAACGTTCATAGGATTCTTCCTTTTAATGACGATTCAACGTCTGATCATAATCTTAATTACGCACGATTGTCTCGCGAGCGCTGTGATGCGCAGGGACAGGAAGGTTTAATGTAAGTGTGTTCGCGCACAGAGCTTGAATAGGCTCTTGGCGAGAATGAAGTTAAACGCTTTTCTGGGCTCGTTATGCGCTGGTTTCATTGTCGAAAGCATTCTTTTTTCACCACGATAGCCGCAATTTTTGGAGCGGGAGTGGCGCTATTTTTAGTGTGTATATTGTGTATTGTATTGTTTTCCGAATGTCTATTGCGTGCATTGATTGAGATCAAGGTAAGTCAGTTAATAGAGCGTGATATATCTTTGGATGGCTCTATTGGTGTCGATTGGCATTGGCGCGATACTCGAATTCATCTTGCCAAACTCTCTATAAAGAACAATCCGCGCTTCAATGATAGTTATATGGCCACGGTAAGCGAAATTGATGTAACGTTTAGACCCCTACAATTGTTGCGCGGGCGAGTCGACATTAGCGAGCTTGTGATTCGGTCGCCGAAAATATTTCTCGAGCGAAAACTCGACGAGTCCGCTAATTGGCAGTTTTCCAAGGGAGAGAGGGCTGAATCGCCGGCTGACACGACTGATCAATCTCGTTTTACAGTCCCGCTGATCGATCATTTGCAAATTGCTAATGGTCATCTCGTTTTAAATGATGCCATCAAAAAATTAAATTTCGAAATCAACATTGATTCTATTAATGCGGCGAATAGTAAGTCCCAGAAGGATGCTGTGGATAAGGGTTATGTACTCAAGGGTCAAGGAAGCATGGAAGGGCAGCCATTCATTGTTGAGGCTGCGGGGGGCTCGCTCGAAGCGTTGCGCGATTATTCAGTTCCTTTTCCATTGCAATTTAAATTGGAAATGGGTGAGACGAAAGTATTGCTTGAAGGACAATTTCAAGATCCTTTACGACTCGTCGGAATTGACGCGCTGCTGGTGTTAGAGGGTGAGAGCTTGGCGGATATTTTTTACCTTACTGTAATTCCTCTTCCTCCAACACCCCCTTACACCTTTTCAGGCCGATTAACTAAAAACGGAGAAATATGGGGCTATAAAAAGTTTGATGGACGGGTGGGCAGCAGCGACTTGTCTGGTGATTTATCCTACGACCTTAGTGGTTCTCGCGGTAGTTTAACCGCCGAGTTGCGGTCGCAGGTGCTTGATTCAGCAGATTTGGGTGGCTTTATTGGTCTAACACCGGCCCAGGAACGAGAAAACAAAGATAAAACAAAAACCATAATTCCTAATGTTCCGTTAGCGCGTGAGCGTTTACGTGCGACTGATATGGATATTCGCTTGAATGCAGCGAAAGTGGCAGCACCCAATCTTCCATTTAAAGAAATGGACGTAAAATTTGATTTACGCGACGGCATTTTAAAATTGGATCCTCTGAAACTGGTTCTGGCGGATGGTAATGTGGATGGAAAAATTGAAATCAATGCTAATTCAGAAAAACCGCCAATGAAGATGGATTTAAATGTGCGCCAGTTGAACTTGCGGCAATTTTTTAGTGGTACCCGTTTTAAAGAAACCACTGACGGGTTAATTGGTGGGAGAGTTTCGTTATCAGGTGAAGGAGCTTCATTGTCCGATGTGTTGGCTAGCAGCGAAGGAGAGTTAACGTTTTTAATGTCGGGTGGCAAAATTAGTCAGCTTTTAATTGAAGCTTCCGACTTGGATATAGGGCAAGCGTTGCCGCTATTTTTTGGTAAAGATAAAGCCACGAGCATTAACTGCGGAGTGCTGCATTTTGATGTCAAGAAGGGGCTGCTTCAATCAGATGTGGTGGTGCTAGATACTAATGACTCATTGTTGGTAGGTGACGTCAGGATTGATTTGGAAGGTGAAAAGATTGATGCGCGTCTTGATGCGAAACCTAAAGATAACAGCATGCTATCGCTACACGTTCCAATTACAATAACCGGTACACTTAAAAACCCGCAGGTAGGTCTTGATCAGGAAAAAACGACTGTGCGTGGGTCCGCAGCTATCGCGCTCGGTGCGCTGTTGAGCCCATTTACCGCAATCTTTGCGCTTGTGGAAAAAGGGGATGATCGAGATGCCGACTGTCAAGCATTAATAGACGCGGTGAAAGTGGCTTCATATTTACCGAACGAATAAAAAAACATCTGAAAATTTATGTAGTGACATTATTTTTCCGGTTTGTTATTGGTTACCAGAAATTCCAATCCCACGCCAGGATCTTCTTCGCCGCTGACTGATACGTCGTCAGGGCTGGAAGCTTGAGACGCTTTTGCATCCATCACCATATCTTTTTCTAATGGATAAACATGGTCGGTTACGGGGGCTTGATGAGTTTCCTTGGGGTTGATTTTTCCGGGATTGAATTGTTCCTGCCTATCAGAATCAGTAGGATTAGATTTATTTTCAATGTTGTCGATTGTATCTTTCATGCTGGTGTCCTCATTGATTGTTCCGTTTGTGGAGATGGCGAATTCCGAGGGTTCAATATGCTCGCCACGGCGGTTAGCATAAGTGCGGGTAAACTCGGCGCCGAATAATAGGATCAATCCGGCGTAAGAAACCCAGAGCATAATCAGAATAATTGAGCCAGCGGCACCGTAGGCAGAGGCGGGGGAGCTATGGCCGAAATAAAACCCGAGCGCCAATTTAGCCAGTACAAAGAGTAGTGCGGTTACGAAGGCGCCAATCCACACATCTTTCCATGGAATTTTGGCGTCTGGAAGGAATTTAAAAATAGCGGCAAAGAGAAAAGTGATAACCGCTAGCGACAATGAAAAATCCAGAAGGCGAAAGACCATATTAAAGGTGGCGGAAAAGTAGTATGAAACCCAATCGCCTATAATTGAAAGTAATGCTGACAGTAATAGAGATACTAATAAAATAAATCCGACCGCAAGAATTAGCCCAAAGGAAAAAATCCGATCTAAAATCATTTTCACAATTTTTCGCTCGGTTTGCGGCTGCACTTCCCAAATTTGGTTGAGGGTCTGTTGTAACTGATAAAAAACCCCGGTTGCACCAAAAATTAAAGTCGCCACGCCAATTAATGAAGAGAAGGTAAAGTCTTGATTTACACTTGCGTTGGCAATAATAGTTTCAACATCTTTAGCCGTATTTGCGCCAATCATGCCTTCTATTTCTGAGCTAATCCGACGGGTTATCGCTTCTTCACCATAAAAATATCCCGCTAGATTAATAATAATCACTAACAACCCCGGCAGTGAAAATATCGTATAAAACGAAATTACCGCCGAGTTTCTGAAGGGTTCTCTTTCAAGCCACTGGTTGAATGTGTCACGAAAAATATGGCTAAAGTTTTTAATTTGTTGGCGTGGGATCATTTTATATCCTTGAAGAAAGGATTAAGAACGCTATTTCTTATTGATTATGGCGGGGTGTGTGCGATGGTCACAGTGCGGTCGCACACCTTGCTTAGTTACAGTCCTTGACTATTGTTGTTCGGCGGTTTCGAGCGCGCTGCTCATTGTGCCCGCCAACATTGCTACAAGTGCGCTATAGGCTTCCGCGATGCTTTCAGGAGAGCCATTGCAATCTTGACTATCAATATAATGCTGCTGAGCCACTGTTTGTCTGGTGGTACTATCGATAAGTTTCCAGCTGGCATTGATGACTGCTTTCCCATTAATTACGTGCAATTCATGGATATGTAAACGGATGCTAAATGTGGGCGCACTATCATGGCGCCACGGAAACATTTCGATGGCACGGCTCGGGTCTTGGTTCATCAGGTTGATCGCTAATACGCGGGTGATACCTTTTTGTAAGGGTTCACCCCAGTAGGCGTTTTCGGTCAGTTGCAAACTGTTTTCGCTGCGATTCACCTGCAATTGTGAACGTTGTAAATAATCCGCAACCACAATTGGGCCCAAGCCAACTGAGTGGGTTATCGCCGTTGGTTGAGCATTGCTGTTTGTTGCGCTCAATAAATAAAATTGTTTTCGTGGTGAATGCTGGCAGCCCACTAAAAGGCTTGTTGTGATGATGGTGAGAATTAAGGTGCGCATCATATTATTCGTCCTTATTGGTAAGTTGTTTGCCACGCAATAGCGCTTCGGGCTGTTGATCAAGTGTTTCGCTGAGTGAACGGAAGGCTTGTGCCGATTGGCTTATTTCAACCAGGGTTTCGTTGAGTTGGTAAATCAGTGGCGAGTCGTCAGAAAAACTGTGGTGGATGCTACTGGTCGCTTTATCTAATTCATCCAAACTTTTCTGTATCCGCACCATTGTCGTTCTTAATTCATTGGCGACTGCCGGCGTTTGTTGATTGAGGTTGGCGAGCAGTTGGCGCAGTTCGTTGTTGGTCTTGTCCAGATTTTTGCTGAGCTTGCTCACATCTTGCCCCGCTTGTGAAAAGGTATCGGCAGCGGTTTTTACGCTGGTTAAGGTGTCTTCGATGGCGCCACTTCCCGCAATTGCCGCAAGTCGTGAGGTCAGTTTTTCGAGATTCTTGGAGATGCCTTTGAGATTTAGTTCTTGTAAGTTTTTGGTGATCTCTTCAAAACCGGTTCCTACAGTGGGCAACTCCAATGAATCATCTTTTGCTCCGTATAATACGGCTGACGTATCGGGAAAAAAGTCCAGTTCAACATATAACAAGCCGGTCAGAAAACTTTGGAAATTTAATTGCGCGCGCAAACCTTTATTAATAGCCTCTTCAAAAAACTCGCGTTTGACCTCAGTGCCTTTTCGGTTGATGTGTTTCAAGGCCAAGTCACCCGTCACCGCTGTGAGAACATTACCTTTGTTATTGTTGGTCTGATCGTTATTGTCAAAGTTGATTTGAATATCGGTTATTTCCCCAATAATCACCCCTTTTAATTTAATGGGTGCGCCAATTTGCAGCCCTTGGACCGAACCTTCAAAATACATAATGACGCGTTCTTTCTGCGAGAACATATTGCCGCCAGAAAAAAATATCAGCGCAAAAAATATCAATGTTAAAGCGCCGACAATAAACGCGCCTATGGCGAGTGCTTTGTTGTTTTTGGTTTTTTTCTGTTTCAGGTTCTTATTCATTGTCGCTCCGTTTCTGCGGTTCCTGCACGGCTTAAAAATTGTCGCACTTTTTCTTGTTGGCTGTGATGTAGCAAATGTTTTGGGTCGCCTGCATCCAACATGGTTTTCGCTTGCGCATCGAGAAACACACAGTTGGTGCCGATGGATAAAATACTGGGCAGCTCATGGGACACGATGATGACCGTGGAATCCAATGCTTTACAGATTTGTACAATTAATTGGTCGAGCCGCAAGGAGCTGATGGGATCTAGCCCTGCGGAGGGTTCATCAAAAAATAATAATTCCGGGTCAAGTGCAATGGCGCGGGCAAGGCCTGCGCGTTTATGCATGCCGCCACTGACTTCAGCGGGGTAAAAAGTTTCGTATCCAGCCAAGCCAACTAAGGCCAACTTGTAAGCGACAGTTTCGGCGATTTGTTTTTCCGATAAGTCGGTATACAGCTGCAAGGGCAATGCAATATTTTCGGCGAGGGTCATGCTGGAAAAAAGTGCGCCCGATTGATAAGTAATACCCCAGTTTTGCAGCAGCGTTAATTTGGTTTCGTCGTCTGATTCATAATAGTTGACACCCTCGTAGCGAATTTCACCTTTGCTGGGCGCAATCAAACCAATCATATGTTTGAGTAGTGTGGTTTTGCCGCAGCCGCTACCACCAATCACAAAAAAAATATCATTTTTGCGAATATCAAAATTCAAATCCTGTTGTACTACACGATCGCCGTAGCCGATGCTGAGATCCCGAACGCTAATAAAGGGCGTAGTGCTCATAGTTAAATTCCCAGCTTGTCGTAAAGAATATTGAATGCCGCATCAGCTACGACTAAGTACACAATGGCGCGCACCACGGCGTTAGTGGCGGCCATGCCCACTGCATCGGAATTGCGGCCGCAATCTATACCTGCTTGACAGCCAGCAACAGCAATTAAAATGCCGAAGAACACGCTTTTAATTAAACCGGTGGCAATGTCCATCCAGTCCACTGCACCTTGGGTTTGCAAAATATATTGGCTGAAGTTCACATCCATTCCGGTGGCGACCAACGCACCGCCCAGCATGCCGACCACGTCGGCGCAACCGCACAGCAGCGGCATAATAAATACCAGTGCCAACAAACGCGGTAGCACCAAAAATTCCATGGTAGACACCCCCATGGTTTTGAGTGCGTCAATTTCTTCGTTGACTTGCATTGTGCCTAATTGTGCGGCGTAGGCCGCGCCGGTGCGGCCCGCCATGATAACGGCGGTCATCAGTGCGCCCATCTCGCGTACCATTCCCAGCGCAACCAAATCGGCGACATACACTTGTGCGCCCAGTTGGCGTAACTGCACTGAGCCGAGGTACGCGAGAATCATGCCGACTAGCAGTGCAATCAAGGTGACAATGGCGAGGGCACGTGGGCCGACTTGATGGATAAAAAACAGAATATCTTGGGTGCGGGTTTTGGCATCGCCACGCAACCATTTACCCAGCGCGATGCTGGCATCGCCGATAAAAATGAGGGTGCGTGCCAGCCCTTGCCATTGGCTGTTAGCCGTTTTGTACACGCGAATTAAAAAATGTTCGCGTGCGGCACTGCTGCTGGGTTGATAAGCCGGAATGGCGGTGGCGAGCCCGAGCAATTGTTGCAATGTGTCGGGCAGTTGTTGGGTGTCGAGGTTAATCTGCTGTTGGTCGCACCACTGGGTTAGTTGCAGCAATGCGCTGGCCAGGCTGGAGTCCCATTCGCCGAGTTCATCGGCATCGACAACAAGTGTTTTGCAGTTTTCAGGGATGGCGGCGCAGAGGCTTTCGCCGTCGGGGCTATCGCCCAATTGCCAGTCGCCGCTGAGCCGAAGTTTTGCGGCTGCGGTTTGAGGTTCCGTGTTATCAACGGCTTCGATGCGAAAATGCAAAACATTCATCCTTTCATTTCAAACGGGCTACAGGGGTTCAGCATAATACAAATCGGTAAGCATCGGGCGCAGCAAGCGGAGCCTCCATACAGAGCAATTCTCCTCTGCTTGCCGCGCCCAACACTGTTATCCTGCGCACCTTACACCGTCAACCATCAAATTAACCGGACATTATGGCCAGATTACTATTCAAACTCGCGCAAGTACCTGATGACGAAGCGGCGGATATTCGCGCATTGTTAAATGAACACCAGATTCAATTTTACGAAACCGATGCTGGATTCTTCCGTGTGGGCTTGGATGCAATTTGGCTGGCAGATGGCACGCAAGAAGAGCAGGCGCGGGAGCTGCTGAAGGCGTATCAATCTGAGCGCTCTCTTCGCCAGCAGCAAAATTATGCGCAGTTGGTCGAGGCTGGGCAGGTGCCGAGTGTGTGGCAAGTGTTTTGTGCGCAGCCGATTCGGTTTATTGCATCGGCGCTGGCGATTATTTTTGTCGCGGGTTTAACGCTCATTCCGTTTCTGATGTTGCTGCGTAATCCCTAAAATGACATTGCGCAGATTACATCAGGCCTCGGCAATCGCGCCTTTGTTAATGCCCTCGTAAGCTTTCACGCGAATAAAAGATTCGGGATTATCCTGTCGGGTTTTTTGTGCAATATGGTGGGCGATAAATTCGACTGTAGTGTCGGTATCGATTAAATAACAACAGCGCTGTGGCAGGGTGATCGCAAACGGACCCTGTTCCGCCTCGTAGTTAAACTGGTAGTAGCTCACCCCGGCATGTTCGGGTTGGCCGGTTAGATCTTCGCGCGTCCCGAGATAAATATCCTTCCATGCATCAGCCCAGCGCTGTTCCAGTGCGGGCGATTTTTTGCCATTGGCCCAGATATCAATGCGCGAGCGATGGCCGTGAGCAATGCGTTGGCAATTGCCCAAATGTTTTTTCAAACCGTGGCTGTAGTGGTAGTAGGCGGCACCATCCATTGCCTCCAGAGTGAAGGTCAATTCCAGACGCGCTACGCTCATGGGAAATTGTTGTTTGAGCTGGGTGATACACCAAGCGGCGATGCTCTCTTGGGTGAGCACTTCGGCATCTACCAGGGCTATGGCATCGCGCGGGGAGCGGGTGCTGAGAAATTCGCCCTCGCTGCCAAATTGCCAGTGGATGTGCAGGAATTCGCCCTCTTCTTCAATGCGGATATTGGGTGAGTGCACCGGCACCGCCAAGCGGTGATCTAATTCAGTATCCAGCCAGTGACGCATGACTTTTTTGACGGTGCCGAAATCGCACACCATGCCTTGTTCATCCAGCTCGCCGTGTAATTGCACATTAGCCAGCCAGGTTTCTCCCAGCAAACCGCGCTGCGGATCGAGGAAACTGAAATCGACATTGGTGAGGTTATCGACAAACAACAACATAAAAAGGCCATTCGGGTTAGTTCAGAGAGGGGTGGCATGATACCACTTGGGGTCGATTGCGTGTTCGCCCCGCTGCGTTTTCCATGCGCATGATTCCATACACTTTTTCGCTAAGCTTTAAACTCTGGGCTATTCTCAAGGCACTGATTTACTAACAGCGCTGTTCTGTTTCTTTATTTGGTTTCTGTTAACCATAGCCGCACAGGTTTGGTTTGGCTGATAACACGCATGAGGCGGGTATCAGGGGGAGGTTGCTTGGTTTTGGGACGAGTGAGGTTGGCTGACAAATTAATGCTGCGATGGGGGGTAGGCATACTTCTCTGCATGCATTGTTTGGTTGCGTCAGCTCAGGCATCGGAGGCGGGTTTACGGGGAGCGTTTGTTTATAACTCCCTCAAGTTTATTGAGTGGCCAGCGTCCGGCAATCAGCACTTCAGACTATGCGCGTTAAATGCGCAGGATGTAACCCGTCAGTCGTTGGCGCAGTTGGATGATAAACAGTACCAAAAGCGGCGTATTCAGGTCGTGCATATTGATTCGTCCAGCGATGTATCACAGCAACTCGATACTTGTCAGTTGCTTTATGTCCCTTATTCGGGGGCAGACTTTGAACTGCCTGAATCTTTTCCTGCGGGAGTGTTATTGGTTGTTGATGAGGCAGATGCGAATGATGCACGGGTTGGCATATCGCTGCAGCGCACGGCAGATAATCGGATCGAGTTCGTGATCAATGAGAAGGCCATACAGCACGCGGGAGTCAAAGTGAGTAGCCAACTGCTCAAGTTGGCGAAGAAGCGTAAAGAGAGGGTGCATTAAGATGAGAAAAGCATCTCTTGCGCGCAAGATCAGTTTACTGGCGATGTTATTAACCAGCATCGCGGTATTGGGTGCTGCGCTGGCGAGTACGTGGCAGCAGTACAACTACATTTCCCACCAGGTAAAAAACCAGCTGCAGATTTTGGCGGAAGCCACGGCACTTAATTTGGCCGCGCCGAGTATGTTTACCGATACCGATGCGGCGCAACAAACCCTCGCGGCGCTGCGGGTCGAATCCAAGGTCTTGGCAGCGCGCCTGCGGCTGAAAGATGACCAGTTACTTGCCCAGTACCAGATCCCACAACAGAAACCGATCTCCAGCGATGAGCAAATGATTGCCAAGGTGTTTTGGGAGGGTGAGCATCTCGGGCAGTTAGAGCTGGACGTCACGCTCGCCCCATTGCGCACCCAATTTTACGGGCAGGTGATTTGGGTTTTGCTTATTGCGTTGGTTGCGTTACTTGTCTGTGGGCTGCTCACTTGGGCGTTGATTTCGTCGGTGTTGCGCCCCCTGGGCAATCTCAGTGAGTTGGCGCAGAAAATTGGCCGAGAGGGGAGGTATCACGAGCGCGCGCCCGAACCGGTTGTGCGCGATGAAGTCGGCCAATTAACGAACCGCTTCAACGCTATGCTGGATCGTATTGAGGCACAGGATAGCGAGCTGCGCCTCAATCAGGAATTGCTGGAGCAGCGGGTCTTTGCGCGCACCATCGAGTTGGAAACCGCGCGGGAACAAGCAGAGGCTGGCAGCAGGGCTAAGAGTGAATTTCTTGCGGTCATGAGCCATGAAATCCGCACGCCGCTCAACGGTATTATGGGCATGACGGGTCTGTTGATGGACACCGAGTTAGATGCCAAACAAAAACGTTTCGCCCGCGTTGCCCGGCGTTCCAGTGAAGATTTATTGCTCATCATTAACGATATTCTCGACTTCTCCAAAATCGAAGCGGGCAAGCTGGAACTGGAGTGTCGGCCGTTCCAACTGAATTTGTTGGTGGAGGATATTGCCGAGCGCTACGCGCCTATCGCCCAGGGAAAACAGCTGGAGTTACTGTGTAAAACGCCTTTGCCGCCTATGTCGGTGGTGGGAGATTCGGCGCGCTTGGGGCAAATCCTTACCAATCTCTTGAGTAATGCCATCAAATTTACCGAAACCGGGGAAGTGGAGGTTGATGTTCAATTGCTGGCCGAACAGGACGGTTTGGTGCAGTTGGAATTTGGTGTGCGCGATACTGGGATCGGCATAGGTTTGGAGCAGCAAGCGCGGCTTTTTCAATCTTTTACTCAAGCGGATTCTTCCATGGCGCGCAAATACGGCGGCACGGGGTTAGGGTTAGCCATCTCCCAGCGTTTGGCGCAGTTGATGGGCGGGGATATAGAGCTACACAGCGAGGCGGGCAAGGGGAGTTATTTTCATTTTCAATTGACGCTGCAAAAAGTCAATGACCCTCGGGATTATCAACTGGCCGCTGGTTTTGGCCTGCTGCCCACCTTGGTGGTGGACGACAACCCAACCAACCGCGAAATTCTGGAGTATTGGCTGAAGTCCTGGGGTATGGCGCCGGTGATGGCTGCATCCGCTCCTGAAGCCTTGGCTCTATTACAGCAACACGCGCTGGATGGCACACCCTTTGAGTTGATGCTGACCGACTGGTGCATGCCTGAAATGGATGGTGGCCAATTGCTGGATGCGATTGCGGCCGATGCGCGCTTTAATCACTTGGCCGTTATAGTGCTTAGCTCTGCCGGTATGGCCGCGCGCCCCGAGGTGTCAGAGCGAGCGCCAATACTATTGAAACCGGTGCGTCAATCGGAGCTGCACAATCTGATCGCGCAGATAATTGCTGGCGACTTAACCCGCAAATTTTCTAAGCCTGAACCGGTATCCGGTGTACGCCCGATCGCTAATAAGTTGGCAGGGCGGGTACTTCTGGCCGAGGACAATCCCGTCAATCAGGAAGTGGCGAATGCCATGCTGCAACGCGTGGGGGTGAGCCTGAAAATCGTCAACAATGGTCAGGAGGCAGTTGATTCACTGCAGGTCGAACAATTTGATGTGGTGTTGATGGACTGCCAAATGCCGATCATGGATGGTTTCGAGGCAACCGCCAGCATTCGCCAGCGCGAAGCAACACAGGGTTTACCCTCGGTGCCTATTATTGCGCTGACTGCCAATGCGATCAGTGGTGATCGTGAACACTGCCTCGCACAAGGTATGGATGATTACCTCAGTAAACCTTTCTCCCAGGAACAACTGCATGAACTGCTAGCGCGCTGGCTGCCCAAGCGCAAAGTGCAGGTTGAGCAACCTGAGTCGGTGGTGAGCACTACACCTGTTGCGCCAATTCCTTCGATCAGCGCGCCAGTAGAGATCGATCAACAAGTCATTCGCCAACTGCGCGAACTGCGCGAAGGGCTATTACCGCGCATTATCGGTTTGTTTCGTAGCAGCAGCCCGCCATTGCTTGCCCAACTTGAGTTGGCCGTCGCCCAGCGCGATGCTGAGCTGTTGTACAAAACGGCACATAACTTCAAAAACAGCGCCGCCAATCTGGGTTTGTTGGAGTTGGCATCCGCCTGTCGCGGCTGCGAAGCGCAGGCGCGCCAAGGTAATCTGGAGAATGCCGAACAACAGTTGCAAAGTATCCAAATACTTTACGGTTTATCGCTGCAAGGGCTCGCTGAACTGGAGCGAGGGGAGCAAAGTAATTGAAAGAATATGAATCTACCGGCATTGCGTTGCCGGAGGCGGGCGCCGGTGCCTGCGTATTGGTTGTTGAAGACGATGAAGCCGCGCGTCTGACCACCAGTATTACGCTGGAGCGGGCGGGTTACCAAGTGATGGAAGCCGCTGACTGTGCTGCAGCCCGGGCCTGTTTTACTGAGCGCAAACCCGACATTGTTTTGCTGGATGTGCTGTTACCCGATGGCGATGGCTATAGCCTCTGCCGCGAGTTTCTGGCGCAGCCCCATGGGCGCGATTTACCCATCGCTATGGTAACGGGGTTGGACGATATCAACTCCATTCATCAGGCTTACGAATCCGGTGCGACCGACTTCATTACTAAACCGGTGAGTTGGGGCACCTTGCCCTACCGCATCCAGTTTATTTTGCGCGCCAAACAAGCGCTTAACGACGCCAGTATCAGCGAGGGCAAAACCCGTGCGCTATTGGCCGGGATTCCCGACATTATCCTGCGTATCGATCGCGATGGGCATGTGATTGATATGCAAGTTGGTGCCTATGTAAATGAGATGGAAGAGTGGGTCATTTATGATCCCGCGACGGGTGACGGCCATTTACCCGGTCCGGTGTACCGTATTTTGGCACCGCAAATTCGCCGGGTTTTTGCCGGCAAGGGTGAGCAGTTGGTGGAGTTTGACTGGTCGCAATCCCAGCAGCGGCCGCGCACTTGGGAGGCGCGCGTAATACTGCGCGAGCAAGATGAAGTAGTGATGGTGGTCCGCGATATCACTCTGCGCAAACAGCAGGAGGCCGAGTTACGCCTGTGGGGCAAAGTATTTGAAGGCAGCAACGAGGCAATTCTGATTACCGATGCGCAATTGAATATTATTTTAGTTAACAAAACCTATGAAAAAATAACCGGTTATACCGAGGGCGAGGTGCTGGGGGTTGATACCGCCACAGTGGGTGCTCGTCTGCATTCGCACAGTTTTTTCCGCAACTTGGTACATATCCTTAAAGAGCGTGGGCATTGGCAGGGGGAGTTGATTAACAAACGCAAAAATGGCGAGAAGTTTCCTACCTGGTATTCAATTAGCCAAGTCCTGAACGAAGACGGGCAACCGGAAAATTACATTGCCATTTTTAGCGATATTTCCGAGCGTAAAAAATCCCGTGAGCGGATCGATTTTCTTGCGCATCACGACAGCTTGACCGAATTACCTAATCGCGCACTGCTTAATGATCGTTTGGATATGGCGATCAACACCGCCAAACGGCGCGGCGAAAAAGTGGGTATTTTATTTATCGATCTCGACCGCTTCAAAAATATTAACGACTCCCTTGGGCATGCTGCAGGCGACCAAATTTTGCGTCAGACTGCCGCGCGTTTGAGCGCTGCAGTGCGCACCGACGACACGGTTGCGCGCTTGGGTGGTGACGAGTTTGTGATTTTGCTGCCGCGCATGCGCAACGAACGCAGCTTGGTGGAAGTGGCGATTAAGCTGCGCGAAGAATTACTGTTGCCTTACATTTTGGAAGATATGCCACTGCATTTGAGTCCGAGCATCGGTATTGCGGTGTATCCCGATGATGGTGATAACCCCAATACATTGATTAAAAATGCCGATGCGGCGATGTATTTGGCTAAAGAAAAAGGGCGCAACAATTATCAGTTTTATACTCCGGTACTGAACGCACGCACGTTGGATCGATTGAAGCTGGAATACGATTTGCGCTCCGCGTTGGAGCAGGGGCAATTTGAATTGCATTATCAGCCGCAAATTATGGCGGGCTGTAAAACACTGTACGGTGCGGAGGCGTTGGTGCGCTGGCGCCACCCTGAACGCGGGCTGGTGCCGCCCAATCATTTTATTCCACTGGCCGAGGAAATTGGCCTGATTATCCCGCTTGGCGCGTGGGTCATCGCCGAAGCGGCGCGGCAAGTTAATCTATGGCATCAGGCCGGGTTTACCGACATGGTGGTGAGCGTCAATATTTCCGCATTGCAATTTCATCAAGCGGGATTTTTAGCGGAAGTGCAGGGGCTACTGGCAGCCGCAGGCACCAAGCCCAGTTCACTAGAGTTAGAGTTGACTGAATCCATGTTGATGAGCGATATGGAGGTCTCTATTCAGGTGCTGCAAGCCTTCCGCGATCAGGGTTATCGCATTGCCATTGATGATTTTGGTACAGGTTTTTCCTGCCTTAACTATCTGCGCCGCCTGCCCGTCAATATCCTCAAAATTGATCAATCGTTTGTGCGCGATATGCAGACCGATAGCGCTTCGCTCGCTATCGTTAGTTCAATCATTCGCCTCGCGGATTCTCTGGGGATGGATACCATCGCCGAGGGAGTGGAAACGGCAGAAGAATTGGCGCTACTGGAACAGCAAGGTTGTCGCTTGATGCAGGGATATTATTACTCCAAGCCCCTGCCACCAGAAGAGTTTCAAACCTGGATTCGGCGATGGACCGGTGTTTAATAATAGTCGTGAGGGGCTGGTGCTGGTAGTTATGTGTTTCATCTACTAGTCTTGATGACACAGAGGGAGAAGTTGTGATGATCACTTGGAACATTGGTTGCCTGTGTCAATTGCGATCCCTGGGGGTGGGGACGGCTCTCTTTTGTTTGCTTGTCAGCCCCAGTCGTGCTGACGATCTCGCCTACCTTGACTTAACGCTCGAACAATTGCTGGATGTGCCGGTTACAGGTTCTACCCTGACGGCAGAGTCACGCAAAACCGTTCCGGCCGCAGTCTCTATCTTCACCCATGAGCAAATTGAACGGATGGGGGTGGATTATCTCTACGAGTTACTCAATCTGGTTCCCGGGTTTCAATTTAATCGCAATGCCGGCACTGGGGTGGCTTATACCTACAGTGCCAGAGGGCGGCGATTAACCCAGCAATCGCTCGAGGTGTTGTTATTAATTGACGGCCATGTGGTGAATGACCCTCGCGCTGGTAGCCCCGATATTACCTTGCCGCTCTATCCACTGGCGCGGGTGGAGCGCTTAGAGATAATCCGCGGCCCAGGCTCGGCTATTTACGGGAGTTCAGCGTTTAACGGGGTGATCAATATAGTCACCCGCAAACAACAAAAAAGCATTGCGCTGGGTTATGGCTCCCAACAGCGGCGACAGTTAGAAAGTTTGTGGTCAACAAGTGTGGGTGATTGGGCGCTGGATGGATTTATCCATGCCTATAAAGACAACGGGGACGATTATGTGGTGGCGGATAGCTTTAACAAGCTACCGCTTGCAACCCGTGACCCCCGGCAACAACTGGCTGCTGATCTGGCATTTAGCCGTGCACAAACCAACGTTAACTTCTCCTACAGCCGTACAGACACAGAGGATTTTTATCTGTCGGATAATACCGGCAATGGCTTTAACGCCAGCGAACGTGAATTGGTGCATCTGGCCTTGGATCAGGAGTTTAGCTGGCTGCCCGATACTCAATCAAAGCTGGCTGTGAGTTATCAGCAATTTATTTATGACTTCAGACTATACCTCACTGGACCGGGGGCGTTGGCACGAGTAAGCAGCCCCAGCAGCGCGGAACCCTTTAAGGGCGATGCACGGTTAGCCGGTGATAGTTGGCGTATTACCTTCAGTAATGACTGGTCGATAGATGCAGATTCCAGTGCTCAATGGGGCTTGCAGTGGGCGCAGCATGAAGAGACGAATGCCCGTGCGCGAACCAATTTTAATTTGGCGCAACTGACTAAAGGTCAGTTTCCCATTACCTATTATGGCGAAGAGGGCAAAGTATTCCCTTTAGGTGCTGAAGATTCGCAAGATAACATCGGTATCTATGCCCAATACCTGCGCAACCTGCGCCCCAGCACTCGCTTGACCCTAGGCGGGCGCTATGACGACTACCCTGATATCACCAGCCGTTTTAGTCCTCGTTTAGGGTTGGTCGAGCAGCTCAATCATACCTACAGCCTCAAGCTGTTATACGGTGAAGCGTTTCGAGCCCCCACGCTGACTGAAACGGGGTTGCTGAATAATCCGCTGTTGTTTGGCAACCCGGATCTAACCCATGAAATTGTGAAAACCTGGGATCTCATTCTCATGGGCAATTGGCAATCTACCAGCCTTAGCCTGGGGCTTTTTCAAAATCGCTATGAAAAACCCATAGAGACAGCGTTTTCTGGCAACGCCCGTACCTATGAAAATGGTGCCAGAGAACAGAGCCAAGGGCTGGAGCTGGAATGGATGCAGGAGCTGTCAAGCAGTTGGTCTTTGCGTACCAGTTACACCCAGATGAATTTGCCCGACAGCGCTTTTCGCGAGGCGGAGCAGTTGGGCGCACTAGAAATTAATTATTCAGCCGCGCGCTGGAATTGGAACCTGACCGGTTTTTATCAGGCTCAGCGCGAAACCTTAATCACCAATGCCAGCTGGCAAGCCTTGGACAGTTTCTGGGTGTTTAACAGCAAATGGCGCTATGAATTTAATCAGGGGTACGAACTGAATGTGCACCTCAAAAATCTCACCGACGAGGATTACGTAACACCCTCACAAGGTTTGGGTAAGCCTGATGGCATTCCCAATCGCGGGCGGGAATTGATGGTCGAGGTGCAATGGCGGTTTTAATTCTGCTCGCGCTAGTTGACTACTTTATTCTCTACTCAAAAGTTCACTTGTAGCGACAAGCTATAGGCTTCAGGTTTTTCTAAATATTCTAACCGCTCGGGGTAGTATCGGCTTGAACCGGTACTGACGTTATAACGCTTGCTGGAATGGAGCAGGTTTTCCGCGCTGAGCTTAATCAGCACATCCGTATCTTGATTAAACGCCCACAAATAGGTGATGGAGGCATTCAGGTTGTAATCCATACCAAATGCGTCTTCTTGATCCAGTAGATAGCGCTCCCGTTCAAAATTAGCTTTTTGTTGCGCAAAGGCGGCTTGGTCAGCAGCAGAAAGCGCGTTGGTATCAAAGGTGTCATAGGCACGTTGATACATTTTCATCTCGTCGTAGGAACCATCAAAATCCCAATTGATTTGGGCATTCAGATGAAACTTCAGGCGATTATTGATGAACGCATGGGTGTACAAAAACTTGGTGATATTCGTCGGCCAGTTGTTCAGGCCGTCGCCATAGCTCTCAAGTAAGATTGGCACACTGCCTGTTGTGTTGTAGTAATAGTCGGAAAAGGAGATGTTGTTGCGCGCACGGCCAGTTTTTAGGTCTGGGTTCATGGTTACGTCGAGCGGGTCAAGATAAGTGTGATTGACACTCAGTGTGACCTGATTTTTTTTATAGCTGGCGTCGAATTCAAGCCCAAATAATTCCATTTCACTTAAGAGTTCGAGCCTTTCCCCGGTGTAGCCAACTGCGCTGATCTCGTTGTAATAAGCGCGTAAGTTCAGAACTATGCTTTGCAGGCTGGTATTGGTGAAAGACAGCTCCAAGCTGTCGAGCGTTTCATTTTTTGAATTATCACCGTTTTTATCACTTAAATATTGCGCGCGTAGGGGCATCATACGTTGGGCGCGCTGCAGGGTGCTGACCAAGGTGTTATTGCTGTTGAAGTTAGATACCAACGACAAACGCGGTGAATACATTTGTTTTGCTACATCAGAGAAATCAAGCCGGTGGGCGTAAATCAACTTGTGTGTGTCGGACAATAAATAGTTAGCTTCGAGCAGCTGCGAATGGGTGTGAAAATCCAAGCCATCCCCAACGGGTTCCAACTTGTTACGATTGGGTCTGCCACTCAAGGATGTGTTTTGTAAGTAAACGCTGGTATTCGCGTCACTGATGATATCTACCCCTTCCCTGATCCATAGGTAGTCGTCGCTTTTACCCCAGGGCGCGCCGATTGCAATGGCAGAATATTCATAGCCAATAACACTGTTAAATACGTCGCTGTGCTGTTGGTCGTACATAAAAACGGCCCGTAGGCGATCTTGGGCAAACGCATAATCTCTAATGTTGTTGCTGCTATCCATGTCGAATTGGCGGTTGCTGAAGTCGTAACGAATGTACTCTTGCGAATCCAGTGTTAAGGATGAGGTAAACGACGATATATCGGAGATGGGCAAGTTATATTCAGCAGACATTGCCAAACTGCGCGTCTGAAGGCCGCGGCCATTGATAAGTGCAATCGGATCGCCTGCTTCATCTAGGCTGTAAACCTTTTCTCTAAACGACCGTGTCTGCCCCGATTGGGTGTAGCGCAGCCAGGTTTTAATGCTCTCACCAATATCCACACCTAAATACGCTTTGATTTGTGGGCGGCGAAAGGTATCGGCCAAATAATCCTGCGGCCCCGCATTTGCTATGGTGCCTTTGCCGATATAGCGAATATCCGAAGGCTCTGCCGGGGCCATGGTGCGGTAATCCGGATTGTTCAGGCCATCGCTGGTGCGATCTTCGATCCCTTCAACTTCTTCGCT
>CAXAVL010000051.1:0-22489 GCA_963971905.1 uncultured Cellvibrio sp. | reverse complement strand
TGAAAATGCCACAGCTGCCGCTGCCGCTCATTTCGGCAAAGAAGTATAGTCCTCCCAGATAGCGGCCTCTCTAGCGGGTCGCTATCCTCCTCCATGTTGCTCGTTCCTTTATCCCCCTTCCTGGCTCTCTTGCACTGATAGCTAAACACTGTCGGGCAGACTTCATATAAAAAACAGCTTTTACCCATAAAGCCAAAAGCGTGATGCGCTTGGCCTTTTGAGCTATTGCTGGGCTTTTTTTGTGCAATAAATTCTTTTCTGGTCTTGTGGCAAGGTTGCCTTACCAATTGTTGGGGTGTATTGTTATTTAGCCATTACGGCATAGCCAATGACAATAATAGCCAGGTAATCAACCATGAAATCAAACCTATCGTTTTCGTCCCGGACTTTGGGTCTGGGCGCCTCCTTTATTTTGTTGCTAACTGCTGCCCAGTCGCAGGCGGCACGCATTGATGTATACAGCGGACAAGCATTGCAGCAGGCAATTCAAGCGGCCGTTGCCGGTGATGAAATTGTGCTACAGCCCGGCGGTTATGAAAGTGAAGCTACTTCGACACTGAGCGGCTTTTCTAACGCGCATTATTTTGGCAGCGCCAATGGCACTGCGCAAAAACCGATTACCTTGCGCAGCTACAGCAACACAAATCGCCAAATATTGCGCGGTACCACCACCAGCAAAAAAATCGGTTTGTATATCACCGGCGATTATTGGATTGTGAAAGATATTGAAATCACTAACTCTGCCAAAGGCATAGTGTTGGATAACTCCAATTATTCAGTAATTGATAATGTGGTCGTGCATGATATAGGCGAAGAAGCCATTCACCTGCGCGATAACAGCTCGAATAATCTGGTAAAAAATTCACGGGTTTATAACACGGGTTTGGTTAGCCCAGGTACTGGCGAAGCATTTTATGTCGGTTCACATCCGGGGTCTTCCGATGGCAAGGGTTATGTCTATGGTGCGGCTTGCCATAATAATGTTATCGGTGGCAATACTATTGGCCCAGGCATTGCGGCTGAACACATCGATATTAAAGAGGGAACTCGCGGTACTATTTTTGAATACAATGTGATGAATGGTATTGGTATCACCGGTCAAAATTCTGCCGATAGTTTTGTCGATATCAAAGGCCAATACGCAGTTATTCGCGGCAACAAAGCGTATCGCAATGGCGAAAGCAATGTTAAAAATGCGTTTGAGACACACAGCGATGCGGATCAAAATACATTTATCGGCAATCAGGTTGATTTGGATGGCAGCAACGATTATTTATTGTTTGCGTCTGAAGGTGTCAATCATGTTGCCAGCAATAATATACGTTTAGATGGCCGCAGTGATCGCATAGCCGGTAATTGGTCGGCAGCATCTATCGACAATAATATTCCTGCCAACATTCCTGCGCCGGGTGTTTACGTTACTAATGCAACTACGTCTTCAACAGCATCCAGTGTTGCGTCTTCACCAAAATCATCCACTGCGTCATCGATAAAATCCTCTGTGCAGTCTTCAATAAAATCGTCAGCTGCTTCATCAGTTGCTACAACTGGATGCTCCAGTTACATCGACGTAGCCTGGGATCAACGTACAGAATTAACCTTAACCTCCTCCAGTTGCGTGCGTTTTAATCGCAATCTCAGCGGCGCGACTGTGCAGTTTTGGGATGGCGACACCAATAGCTCTTGTGATTATCGCGGCACAGTAACCTCAGTTAATGGCTCGGGCAGTTTGTTAATTAATAGTAATTATCTTGCGACGAGTTCGTTAACAGGAACTATTTTGAAATTTACCAATACTGCCGGAAGCAGTTGTAATTACATCAAGGTACGCGCCTATTAAGTGTCAATGGATTTGAACTTGCAGTTATTGTCAGTCGCTCAGTAGTAATTTTTACCCTTCTAATAATTAATAACGAGGTTTCTATGAGAAATATCCAGCTTAGAGGCGGCCAATGGCTGCCTCTAGTGGCGGCCGCATTCTGCGTGTTCGCTATTCCCGTGCAAGCCAATTTTTTACCGGATTGGAGTAAGGCGGGCTACCGAGAAGGTCTGCCCTTACCTGCTGCAAGTGAAATTACCACTAATACAACCTGCGTGATTACTTCCGCCGAATTGGGACAGCAGTTTGCTGTGTATGCCAATGACAATGTGGATGACAGCCAAGGTCTGCAGCAGGCGATTGATTTTGTTCGCGCTAATTGTGCAGGCAGCTACAACAACTTATCCCTCATTGAGTTGCCTTCAGGCAGTCTGAATATTTCCAAAGAGATTCACGTAGATGCCAACTATTTAGTCATTCGCGGCAAGGGCAGTGATCCTGCATCGAGTACGACAACCAAAATAATTTTTAACCCCGACAGCAATACTCGCTATGACAATATTATCGATTTTGATCTTGCGGGAATGACCGATGCAGGCGGCGGCAATGGCGGTTGGATATGGCCAGGGCGTGGCGCATTTCGCGTACAGACGCGCGATGTTCACTCAAGCTATGCCACCGCTTACGCTAACGCGCCTGAAAATCGTAAAGATATTTACGAGGCCACAGTGAATGTTCACTGGAAGCATCAGAACGTAACGCAAAACGCGGCGCAAGGTGATACAAAAATAAAAATCAATTCTGTTGCAGGTTTTAGCGCAGGTAAGTATGCATGGGTTGGCGCAGCCAACACTAACAAGATGTACGATCAACAAGGCGTGTTGTCTGCTGATCGTTTAAATATGCATATGCGGCAACAAATTTTTAAAATTGTTGCCGTGGATACAACAAATAAAACCATCACTATCGACAAACCACTCGAATTTGATTTGCCAATGAATAGCACTGCCGACGGTTCGGCGCCTATTTCCGGTACTTACAATAGCCGGGTGGCGGTGTTGACTATGGTAGAGGGGGTAGGCTTTGAAAATTTCTATCTAACACAAGTAGCGCCGGGCAATCTCACCGCGGCTGATGCGTTAAATAATTACAACAATCTCGATTATAACGGCGCGATCAATGGGCTTGTTTTTAAATGGGCGTTGAATAGCTATGCGCGCAATATTCGCACCTATATGACTGGCTCGCACCCGATTGTCACCGAAATGGCGAAAAATCTACAATTTGAAAATAATTATCTTGAAGGTTCATGGAATAAGGGTAAAGGCGGCAATGGTTATTTCCGCAATAGTAAATTGTGGGATTCAATCATTAAAAATAATACGCTGCGCAGTTTGCGTCATTTGACCCTGCAATGGTCGGCATCGGGCAATGTGGTAACCGCCAATAATATTGATGCGGATATCAATTTGCACGGCGGTTGGGAGCGCTACAATCTTATCGAAAATAACACCGCCACTATTTCGTTTTATCATCGCGATTGTAATCCAAATTGTATAGTGGGCGACAACAGCGGAACCTGGTATCCAATTTGGTGGGCTGCGGGTGAGCACGCTGGTGGTTGGTCTGGTGCAACCGGTCCGCAAAATGTTTTCTTTCGCAATACCATGAAAAAACAATTAACAGCTGGTGCTGCCTTTACTACTTACGTGCCCTATGGTGCAAATAACAATACGATTTATCAATTCGGCTGGAATCGCGCGACTAGCGCTGGTAATGGTTGGGAGCATTTGGCGTTGAATGGTATTCCGCTATCAACTTGGACTCATCAGGAAACACAAAACTTTATTGCGAACCCAAATGTGGGTATCAATGCAAATTGTAATTATGCCGGCACCAGTCTATTACCTGGTGGCGCCAGTATAAGTTGTAGCATTGCCAGCTCTTCAGTTGCTGCGTCTTCGGCGGCAGCGTCTTCGGTTGCGCCTTCATCAGTTGCTGCATCATCGGTTGCGCTCTCATCAGTTGCACCTTCATCTATTCCTGCGACTAGTTCTTCAAGTCGGTCTTCTAGCTCGGTGTCCTCTGCTGCATCCAGTGTGGTGAATGGGTGCGCAAGTTATATCGATGTGCCATGGAATACACGGGCAGAAATTACGCTAACGCCATCAAGCTGTATTCGCTTTGACCGCAGCCTCGCCGGAGCCAATGTGCAGGTGTGGGATAGTGCGATTAATACATCTTGCGATTATCGCGGCACCATGACGTCAGTTAATGGCAGCGGAAATCTGAGCATCACTAGCAACTACGCTACTGCCAATAATTTGTCTGGCAGCATTTTTAAATTCACCGCAGCAGCAGGGGCTAGCTGCAATTATTTAAAAATTAGAGCCTATTAATAGGCTCTTAGTTGAGTCATGAATGTTACTAAGAATAATTTTTCTCGCAGGAGAGTAAAAAATGAAAACACTTATGAGCAAAGCTCGCAGTGCATGTTTAGTATCGGCGATGTTATTCGGTGGTTTTGTGGGTTCGGCAAATGCCGATGTTGCACCGCTATCGGTGAACGGCACAAAAATTATGGCAAACGGACAAGCGGCAAGCTTTTCCGGGATGAGTTTGTTTTGGAGCAATACAGGCTGGGGTGGCGAAAGATATTACAACGCTAATGCCATCGCCTGGTTGAAGAATGACTGGAACGCAACCTTGGTTCGCGCCGCTATGGGCGTTGAAGACAATGGTGGTTATATCTCAAACCCTGCGGCCAACAAGGCTAGAGTAAAAACAGTGGTAGATGCGGCCATCGCCAATGATATGTATGTAATTATCGATTGGCACTCGCACTACGCGCATAACTATGAAGCGCAAGCCATTGCCTTTTTTGAAGATATGGCGCGCACCTATGGCAATAAAAATCACGTGATTTACGAGATTTTTAACGAGCCAAAAAATGATGTGACCTGGGCAGGAAAAGTAAAACCCTACGCTGAACGTGTTATTGCCGCTATTCGCCGTATTGATCCAGATAACTTGATTATTGTGGGCAGCCCAACCTGGTCGCAGGATGTCGATGTTGCTTCTCGTGACCCGATTACCGGCTACAGCAATATTGCTTACACCTTGCATTTTTACGCCGGTACCCACACGCAATATTTACGCGATAAAGCACAGACAGCATTAAATAATGGGATTGCATTATTTGTGACTGAATGGGGTTCAGTAAATGCCGATGGCAATGGCAGTGTCGCAAATAGCGAAACCAATGCCTGGGTGCAATTTATGAAAGACAATAAAATCAGCAATGCAAACTGGGCATTGAATGATAAATCTGAAGGCGCATCTGCGTTAGTTCCCGGCGCAAGTGCTAATGGCAGTTGGCCGTCTAATCAATTAACTGCTTCAGGTGCGTTAGCAAAAAATATTATTAGCAATTGGCCTGCCGCAGGAACTACTTCTTCACGTAGTTCATCCTCTGTTGCAAGCTCGGTACGCAGCTCTACCCCTAGCTCAGCACAAAGCTCTGTGCGTAGTTCAAGCTCTTCTTCAGCACCGGCAACAGGGAGCTGTGCAAGCTATATTCCTGTTGCATTTGATACGCGCACTGAAGTGACTTTGTCTGCTGGTGTTTGCTTACGCTTTAGTCAAAACCTGAGCGGTAAAACATTCCAAATTTGGGATAGCGATACCAATACATCTTGCGATTATCGCGGTACCGCAACTGCGGTTGGTGGATCAGGTAGTTTGAGCATCACTTCAAACTATGTATCGGGCACTGGTTTTACTGGCGCTGATATTAAGTTGACTAATGCGGCCGGAAATTCCTGCAAGTACGTAAAAATACGCGCTTATTAATATTTACATTCCAAATTTTTCAAAGTGCTTGGCGGATTGTTCGCCAAGCCATGAATAACTTATTTTTTAAAATTACGAACTGGATGAACGGATATGAACTTGAATAAAACCCTAAGAGGCTGGGCAGTCTTTCTAATACCTTTTGCCGCTTTGGTTTCTTTTAACACCTCTCACGCGGCAGTCACATTTGAACAACAGTATAAGATCACTGACATTGGTTTATATTTTAATGGAGTTCAGAGCAAGAATAACTCTCCCAATAAGGCCAACCCCAATGTCATGGATTATGCATTTGGTAGGTCTATTTCTGCTCATGGCGATGCGATTAAAGTTCATGAGGATTTTATTTTTACCACTTGGTATAAGGGCGGTAAGGGTGAGCGGAACTTAATGTTGTCGCGCTACAATACTAAAACTGGTGTAGTAAAAACTATTGAGTTCCCCCATAGACACACCGGTTACAACGGTCAGTGGTGGATTGGTGAATCGCACAATACTGCTGCTGTGGGTATGTCACCAAAAGATGGAAAGATCCATATTCTGTATGATATGCATTCATACAGTAATTCCCAATTCAACAACGACTACTTTCGTTACGCTTACACAAAAGCGAATGCGGCCACAGTGCCCGATAAAGATTTTACCTTAGCCTTATTTGTTGCCGATGGCCCTAATGATTATGGTCACAATAACTTGAATGGTCAGAATGACCCTAGCCAATTTTCCGACCTTACCTACCCAACATTTTTTTTGAATGAAAATAACGATTTATTATTTTTCATGCGAACGGGTGGAAATAATAACGGTGGCTATGTGTTTACCAGCTACAACTCGGCAACCGGAAAATGGGCAAATATGACCCAATTTAACCATATTAATTCCAGCCAAAAATCAGACGGACCAGAGCACAACTGGGGTCTTTACGGTGAAATGAAATACGTCAATGGAAAATTACGTACCGCATTTCAAGTTCGCAGCGCAGATAACAACGATAAATTCGAATATCAAAATGGAATTTATTACGCTTACTCTGATGACCAATCAGGCAAGACCCAATGGAAAAACCATAAAGGCCAAGGGATTACCATTCCGTTTGCAAATCCTCAACCATTAAAAATATATGAACCAGGCGATTTGGTTAAAACTACAAAACCTAATCAGGTCTATATTGTTGGCGGCTTTGATTTTACAGTGACTGAAAATGGCGATGTCCATATTGTTAGCCTCGTAAAAGACAAAGAGTTTAACGTAACGAAAAAATTGCACTCATATAAACCAGCGGGCGCTTCAGATTTTACACACACAACAGACTTCACCGGTGGATCAAACCTTTATACCTATGGTGACAGTGTGTATATCATTGGCTTAAAAAATGGCCGTCCATTTATCCAGAAAGGAAAAGGTGGCACTAATCAGTTCAGCACGGTTTATGAGGATAAAAATGGCGCTGAGTTTGCTCATGGCGTTTTAACAATCCATAACGGCAAGGTGTATTACTACTTGCAAGATAAAGGTAATAGCACGAAGTTGCCTTTGCATGTACAAATCATTGATTTAGGTTTTGGAGAAATTGATCAAGCACCAGATGGCTATTCATTTGCGGCTAACGAAAATGAAACAGTCAAGGTGACTGGTGCTATGAATGTTGCCTATGGCGCAAAAGGCCTTTTCAATTATCTCTATGAGCAGACCAGTGACGTCAGATGCAATAACACAACCTTTGGTGATCCTTCACCCAAAACAGAAAAAAAATGTTATACAAAATCAGTTGCAGTCACCGCCCCGATTCTTTCGATTGCCATAAGTTCACCAAACAACAATAGTCAGTTTGTGTTGGGGCAGGATGTTACTTTGGCTGCAAACGCCTCTAGCAGTAAAAATAACATTGCTCAGGTTAACTTTCGTATCAATGGACAATATTTATCACAAGATAGTTCGGCGCCTTACAGTGCGCAATGGCGTCCAGAGCAAGCCGGTAACTATACGATTGACTCAGTGTTAATTACCAATGATGGCACCCGGCTGATATCTGATTCACGTACAGTGAGTGTGGTTGCGCCGCACTTATCTGTGTCAATGACAGCGCCTGTGAACAACAGCCAGCTTCAATTAAACAATCCGGTAACCTTAACTGCAAATGCTATTACCAACTTAATAGGTATCAACAAAATTGTTTTCCGTGTTAACGGACAATTTATAAAACAAGACAGTGATGCGCCTTACTCTGTTGAATGGATACCAACACAAACGGGTAGCTATGTAATTGATGCTCTGTTGATTGCACAGGACGGTACCCAAGTAACATCCGATACACGCTCAGTCAATGTTAAGGCTCCCTTGTCATCTGCTCCCGCGTCCAGTGTTAGCAATAGTTCTGCGCCATCCGCTAATCATTGTGCATCATTTATTAACATTCCATTTAATGTGCGCACCGAGGTGGCATTAACAAAAGACTCGTGTTTGCGTTTTGCTCAAAATTTGTCAGGTAAAACATTGCAGTTGTGGGATAGCGACCAAAATGACTGTGATTTTCGCGGCGCGGCTACAGAGGTTGCCGGTTCAGGTTTTATTACCATTACCGAGAACTATGTTTCGACTAATTCATTGAAGGGAACGGATATAAAATTGATTAACGCAACTGGTAACTCATGCAAATTCATTAAAGTTAGAATCTATTAATCATAAATAGAACTACTTGAGTCTCGGCTGTGGTCAGGTAGTTCTAATCTATTCTGAGAAAGTAACAATGAAAAATAGCTATTTCAGCAACAGTGTTTCCCTCATGCTTGGCGTGTTATTTTCTACCGCAAGTTTGGTAAGCGCGCAGGTTATTTATTCCAACGGCTTTGAAGGTTTGGCACTCGGCAATGCCAGCGATCAGGATATTAAAACAGCGTGGAGTTCGCGCTATGCAAAAGGCCCGGATGAGGGGCGGGTAAAAATAATTGCCGGTGGTCACACAGGTAAGGCGGCGACAATCAAATACCCTGCCTTTGGTAATCAATCCACACCGAGCGGCGCCACCTGGGAGACCGATATTGGTTACAGTGGCGATGAGCTTTATATGTCTTATTGGGTTAAATTTGAAAACGGTTTTGATTTTGTTAAAGGCGGTAAATTACCTGGCTTGGGTGGTAGTACAGATTTTCCCTATGGCAGCAGCGGATTTACTACCCGTTTGATGTGGCGTGAAAATGGTAAATTGGAATTTTATTTACACGGCTACCAAATCAATAACAGCAGCGGTGCTGAACCTTATCGTGTGTTTTGGGATGCGGCAGGCTATCACGCAAGTGTGACTACCGGTAAATGGCATCACATTGAAATTCGTCAAAAGTTAAATTCACCGGGCAAGCGTGACGGAGTTTTGCAAGGTTGGTTGGATGGCGAATTGGTGTGTAATGATTCCGACAATTCTGGCGTGCGTGCAGCAGGCCAAAGCAGCACCAAAATTAATCACTTGTTTTTCTCTACTTTCTTTGGCGGTTCAAGTGCACCACAGACTCAATGGCAACCGAAAAAAGATGTATACGTCAGCTTCGATGATTTTATTGTCTCCACTAAATCCATCGGCATGAACGGGCAAGTAGGTTCAACCAGTAGTTCGAGTTCCAGCTCAAGTGCGACCAGTAGCCAGTGTTTGGCCTTAACGACGGGTACAGCTCACGAAGTTAATATCACCAATACCAACTGCTTGCAATTTGATGCAAGTCTTGCCGGAAAAACTCTGGCGGTGTGGGATAGCGATGCTAATAGTGCATGTGATTTCAGAGGAAATGTAATTTCTATCGATGGTAGTGGTGTGTTGAATGTGCCAGATAACTATGAGGCGGCAACCAATATCACCGGCACTAAAGTAAAAATTGAGCCATCGAATGGTTGTAAGTTTCTAAAAATTCGCGGTCAGTAAACCATCTCCTAGCTCGTCTCTTCCCCCGGCGTAAGCCGGGGGTTTTTTCTAGATTTTAGAGGGCTAAAGAATTTCTTTTTTGCAAGGTTTCCAGTGTGTGGATAACACCGCGCAATTCCGCCAAACCTTTCATGCGGCCCGCATAGGAGTAGCCAGGTTTTACATCGGCTTTGCCTATTTCATCGCCCATTAAATGGCCGTGATCGGGGCGCATGGGAATGCAAAAATTACTTTCACCTGCTTTGTTACGACGGCGTTCTTCGCATAGCAGTGCGTTAACCAGGCCAACCATATCGTTGTCGCCATTCAGATGTTCCGCTTCAAAAAACGAACCATCTTCTTCGCGAGTAACGTTGCGCAAGTGCACAAAGTAAATACGCGGACCAAATTCATTGGCCATAGCGACTAAATCATTATCGCCGCGGGCGCCATAGGAGCCGGCGCAGAGAGTTAAACCGTTAGATTCACTGGGCACTGCTTGCAATATTTTGCGCGCGTCATCGGCGGTAGAAACAACGCGCGGCAAACCAAATAGAGAGAACGGCGGATCATCCGGGTGAATACACATTTTCACGCCGACACTTTCGGCCACCGGAATAATTTCGCGCAAAAATTGGAACAGGTGTTCGCGCATACCCTCGGTACCGAGGTCGATAAATTGTTGGATGGCGGCGCGTATAGTATCGCGCGTGTAAGAACCTTCACCGCCGGGCAAACCGGCAATAATATTTTTTTCCAGCAAGATTTTTTCTTCATCGCTCATGGCGTCGAAGCGCTCTTTCGCGCGCGCCATGACTAAGGGCGAGTAATCGGCTTCTGCGCCTGCGCGTTGCAGCAGGTAGACATCGTAAGCGGCAAAATCGGTCATTTCAAAACGCAGCGCGTGGCTGGCATTGGGCAGGCGATACATTAAATTAGTGCGGGTCCAATCCACCACGGGCATAAAGTTGTAACACACCACTTTGACGCCCGCTTTACCCGCATTAAGAATCGATTCTTTGTAATTGTCGATATAGCGCTGAAAATTTCCGGTGCGAGTTTTGATGTCGTTATGCATTGGAATACTTTCGATCACTGACCACTCAAGACCCGCATCTTCAATGATTTTTTTGCGCGCTTGAATAGCATCCAGTGGCCAGGCTTCGCCAGTTGGAACTTCATGCAATGAGCTGACAATGCCGGACGCACCGGCTTGAATAATTTTCTCTAACGAGATGGAATCGTTGGGGCCAAACCAGCGCCAGGTTTCTTGCATGGCTATTACCTACCCTAAAGTGGAATTCAATAAATGTAACGCAATGGATCTGCCTGGGCTGGAGTAGCGGTTATAGCGTCTATTACGCAGCGGCTTATGCCAGGCGGTAGCTTGCCAATTAAGTCAGGACGAAACTGGCTTTACCACTTAGCCAATTAAAACTCATTGGCTCTATTTTTTCAAGTGATACGCCAAATATACTTGTGTACAAGCGAGGTGTTAAGGGTTTGGAACGGGTTTCATTGAAATATTTACCGCTAAACTGCTGCAGTTACTAAAAACGACCTCGGTTGGGCGCTAAGATAAATAAATATAAGTGGTAGGGTTGCCTTACCAATTATATTGCTGTATCTTGGCTTCTATGGTGCTGGTTTGTTCGAGCTTGGTTAGGTTTCGAGCGCATTAGTAGCATAGATGTTCCCATCTATATTAAGAGTAATGACCGTAGCTCTTAATTTTCACCCGCCACAGCTTGCTGTCGCGGGTTTTTTCATTTTGCGTTGCCTGGTTTGCTCCTGTATATAATCAGCTATTCGACGTAATGCTTTTGATTTCTTGCGGCCAATGAATTTATGCGCCATTTTTTTTGTTTCAGTTTAATAATTGCCGCTTGGCTTGAATCTGCGGCCAGTTTTGCGCTGGATGTCGTGAAACTGCCTCAAATGCAATCGGAGCTGGACGTGCGCTTTAATTATAAAAATGAATTACTGGAGCGCGCCTTAACGCTGACCGTCGAAGAGTATGGTGAGTTTGAAATTCAGATGATTGGCACACCTATGATGCGCAATCGTGCGCTGCATGCATTGCGCAGTGGGACCCTGATTAATGTGTATTTTTCACCGGCTAGCGACAATCTCAATAAAAATACCATAGCGATTAAAATACCGATTCGCCGCGGTATTTTAAGTTATCGCTTGCTGCTCATTCATCAGGCCGATATTCCTCTTTTTGCCAAGGTAAAGACCGCCGATGATTTAAAAAAACTAACGGCGGGGTTGCAAAGTGAATGGATCACGACTGCTGTAATGACGGATGCTGGTTTTAAAATACGGCGTGCGCAAACCTACGATGGTTTGTTTCTGATGCTGGAAAATCGCCGCTTTCATTATATTCCGCGCGGCATTCACGAAATTTATGATGAGTTGGCAGTGCGCAAAGATGTGGCTCCCGATATTGTAGTGGAGCCGAATTTAGCACTGTATATGATCATGCCTACTTACACTTATGTATCGCCTGCTGAACCGCGCTTGGCGCGTCGGCTTGAGGCTGGCCTAACAAAAATGGTGGAGAATGGTGATTTGGAGGCGCTATTTAATCGCCATTACGCCGATGATATTGCCAAGGCAAAGTTGAGCGGGCGCACGATTATTGAAATTAATAATCCATCGTTTAATGATTATTCGTTATTGAAAAATAAAAAATTGTGGTTCACGCCTGCGCCTTAGTTGCCCACTTTTTAATAGATAAGAAAAAGCCCCATAGTAGGTAAATACTATGGGGCTTTTATTTTTATAGCTTACCGATTAGAACTGATACTTCGCTTGCAATACGTAGGTTTTGCCATCGTAGTGGGTTGCGCGTGGTTGGTATTCAGTATCTTGATACTCTTCATACAAGGTATCGGTCAGGTTGTAGGCTTTAAAGTTGATGGTTAAGTCATCGGTGATTTTGTAGTAGGCCGATAAATCCAAACGGCCTGCTGCTTTTACACTTTTATCGCCCGCACCATTAAAGCCTGTGCCAACACCAGCAATTGCGTTGGTACTTTCCAGATCGTATTCAGTTCTGTAGTTGTACGAGAGGCGCACACCTGCATCACCTTGTTCGAAGTAAACAATCAGGTTAGTAGTGCCTTCGGAGATGCCCACAATTTTATTGGTGGTCAGCTCGTCGTCATCCTGATTAATACGCGAATAGTTAATCACGCCGCCCAAACCATCCCATGGATAAGGCAGGAAGCTCAGGGTTTGTTGGATCGACAATTCAGCACCGGTCAGTACAGATGTCTCATTAGAATTTTGTAGCTGATTAATGGTAACGGGTTTTGGTTGACCGGTGGTCGGCAGGCCGGGCGTTAATTCTGGAGTGGTACATTCGCCGTTAGAGAAGCTCAACGTGCCCACTGTATTTGAATCTATGCCGTATTTGCGCAGGATAGATTCGTTACAGAAATTCACATTGGTAAAGTAGCCGTCGATATCTTTGCGGAACAGCGCGAGGCTAATAGAACTGCCTTCACGGTTGTACCACTCTAATGACAAATCAAACGACTCTGCTTGCAGTGGTTCGAGTTGCGCGCCGGACAACCGTACATCAATTGAACCTGCTGCGCCGTCGAGTTCACGCACAGTGGTCAGTGGGCTCACAGTGGCGATGTTCGGGCGCACGATGGTTTGGTTGTAAGCTAAACGCAGTTTTAAATCGTCGGTTAAATCGAAACCGGCGTTCAGGCTGGGTAACAAGAAGTTGTAATCGTCTTTGTTTTCGACTTCAGTGGATTGATCTACCGGCTGACCAATTTTATACAGCAATCCGCGTGAGCTCACATCAGAGGTCAACCAGCGAGCGCCGACATTCAGTGCAACCGGAATATTGCCCATCTCGAATTTAAAATCAGACATGGCGTAGAGCGCAACTGTGTCTATATCCGCTTGATAAGCGGGGAATGCAGTTTGCTGACCGGCGCGTTGTACCAAGCCGGTGCCCGGCACGATGATGGCAGTTTCACCATTTAACGGCGCTACGTTATTGACATCGATAGTGGCGGTTAATTGCGGCAGTAATTTATCGACATCAATCGCAAACCAGCCTTGATCCGGGCCGGCAAAACCGGGTGCTTCACCGCCAAAAAAGCTGCTGGCACCATTGCTGTAGTAGTGCGGATTGGTCTTCACTGAGTTGTTGTAGATGCCGCTGAAATTAATGCCGGCAGGTGAGTTTCTCAAATTCACAAAATCTTGTGACTCGGTTGAGTAGCGGCCGCCAAATTGAATGCTTTCCAGCGGACCCATTTCAATCATGTATTTGGCGTTGGCTTCTGCGGCATTGTTTTCCAATTCCAGTTTGCGATAAGAACCGGTGAGTGTGGTTCTGATTAAATTGGGCGCGGCAGAGGCGACATCAGCGCCGGTTGAAAGGGCATTGGTACTTACCCAAGCCTGATCCAAACTGAGTGCATCCCCCGCGCTTTGGCCTGCACCGGTGAGCGAGACATCATAGTTGCCTATATTGCCGCGACCAGTGACCAGAGTGCCGCTGATGCCATTATTGCCATTGGCACCGCCGGCTGCGCGATAGGTTGGGGAGAAAAACACTTCACTTTGCACGCTTTCTGAAGCAGAGAGCGTGGCTTTGGCGTCCAGAGTCCAGCGATCAAGTTCCCAAACTGCATCAAAAATATGGGCTGCAGACTCTTCGGAGAGATCATAAATACGCGAGGTCGCGCCGTATTGCACATTGGTAAAGGCGATGTCGCTAACGCTGTAGATTTTACCGCCTGAGGTTGCATCTTTGCCGGTAGCAAATGGAGCAGACAGAGGAGTAATTTTAGTGCCAGTGATGCGCGGGCGCAGATCAAGTTCCTGCTGGGTGTTCTGATCCATATCGCGATTGGTATACATCAGGTTGTAGCCCAGTTTCAGTTCGTCAGTGGTTTGCCACTCTAGCCCACCAGAGAAAGAGGTGCGGGTACCTTCGCTGATTTCCGAACCTTGGCGCAGTTCGCCCGGGATTTGTACAGTGTCATCTGCATTCAAGCCGTTTGCCGATTTCCACGCGGCGAGTGTTTCGCCGTTGGCACCACGGAAATTGCCGGTGGTTAAATCGTTGTATTGGTTGATTTTAATGGTGTCACGACGGAATGTTTGATCGGATGTCGCAAAGGTAGCGGTCGCTGCCAGAGTATCTGCAATCAGGTGCTTGGAGGCGCTCAGCACAATTTCCGGATCGTTAGATTCTTCCAAATCCTCGTAGCGGTTGGCGATAGAGACTACATATTTGCCATCGCGTTTTTTCAGTGCACCACCTACGGCTTGATTGATAGTGCCGGAAATGCCGCCTTCAATCATGTTTGCGGTAGTGGTTTTGATCACTTGGATGCCGCTGAATACGGCTGGGTCAAACGCGCCCAGTGGTGAGGCGGCGCCAAAAGGGCTGGACTCAAGGTTGTTGACGCGCGTTGGGGTCGCCATTTGTTGGCCGTTTACGGTGGTCAGTACAAAACCGGCAGGCAGGCCGCGCAGGTTCACGCTGGATTCGCGGCGCTCACCTTCGCGGTTGAGTTGTACACCGGCTACTGCTTGCAGGGCTTCGCCCATATCGAGAGCAGGCAAGCTGCCGATGTCATCCGCAGAAATGCCATCGACAATCGTGGTTGAATTGCGTTTGATATCCAGCGCGTTTTGCAAGTTGCGCTGGAATTGCCCGGTGACCAATACTTCTTCAACAGCGCCGCCCGCATTGTTGTCTTGCGCGTAAGCACCGCTGGCGCTAACGGCGATAAGCGCGCTCAGCAGGGTTTTGGTAAACAGGGGTGTAGTCAGGTGTGACGTGTGTTTTTTCATGTGATTACCCTTGGAGATTACAGGTTCTAGTTATTGATTATTGATCGCTCTGGTTTTTCGTCCATCGCCGCTGTGTTCAGAAAACAAGCTTGGCGAGTGTTTTACTATACTCGGGTATTAATATCTTGCTGTCAAGTGGCCTTACCGGTTTGCGATCTAATGAAATTGGCATAAGAAATGGCTGCATATGGTTATTTGGTAAGGCTCACTTTGATGGTTTTACTTTGATTGGCTGACGCGAATGGGGTTGTTGAGTTCGGTGCGTGTCTGCTCTAAAAACGCTGCAAAAGCGGAAGGTGTGAGAGGGGGTGGTGCTTCTCCCTCCCAGCGGGCGCCAAAATAATAATCCTGGTTTTTATTCATCTTGAGGATGACCAGTTCATTAAATTCATCGCGAGTGGTGTGTTGCAGGTCTTTGTGGCGAAAGAACAGCATCATGCCTAGGCCATCATTGCCCAAGCTTTGTTGGCCAAAGGTCGCTAGATAATTCCACTCGCTGTCAGCCTTGAGGTATTCGAGTTTGCTGACATCGTGTTGCACTATGCCAATGGCCAGTTCTTGCAGGGGTTTACTGCTGGTGACCTGGGCATGGGTCAGGTAGGAGTGAGCTTGAATAGTGAAGTTGCGGGTTAAGGTCAGATTGTCCTCGCCCAGCTTCCAGCCTGCTTGGGTCAGGTGCGCTGATGATGCCAGCGGGCCGCTCATGAGATTCACTTGCTGGGTGGCAGGTGCAGGGTGTTGCACCTTGCCATCGCGCCATGCCGCCACCCCGCCTAAACCGAGTGATGGGCCGACTTTGAGTACATCCATGCCCCAATCGCTAAGGCTGTGATAGTCGCCTTTATCCAAGCCGACTTGCCCTAATACCAAGTCCGGAACGCGCTTGCCAAAAATATCGATCAGGCCACGCTGATCAAAATAAAAACGGTAGGCGATGCGGTCTGATTCCCAGCCAAAACCTTCATATTTGAAGAGCTTGTCGCCAATTTTATGTTCCGGCGGCAGCGTCATTTGCTGCACTGGGTAGTAGTTGCCGCCGCTATAAACACCTTCTGCATTTGCGGTGCCGCCCATGCGCAAGCCCATTTCCGCTTGGGTGAGTTGGGGGTATTGCAGTGCCAATTGCCCGTGCAGGGGGAGGCTGATCTGAATGCGAATACTGGCGTTAGCGCTATAGTCCGCTGTAACTAACAGGGTGTCGGGCTTGCCATTGTGGTCGGTGTCGAGCCACTGGTTGGCGACTGTCTGGTGATTGATCTGGGTCAGTACTGGGATGTTCAGCTTATCGCCCAAAAGCGGTTTGAGCAGGCTCAGCGGGATTAGTGTGGCGGCATTGGTGCGTTCGTTCGGCAGGGGGTTATGTGCCTCGAGCCACAGGCTGCGTGCAACTGCGTCGCTGGTTTGTGGAGTATTGCCAAGCGTTAATTGGCTCAGCCATAGGCCAGTTAGGATCAAGCTAAAACCGATAGTGTTCATCATCACCGCGCTTTGTGTTGAAGGTAAATAGATGCAAATAAGTTTGAATTTAAGGCAATATACTATAGGATAATTGGTAATGCCACATTACCACTTTAAAATATAAGAGAGAGGGTTGAGTATGAAGTCTGCACATTTAATCTTGGCGCTGGTGGGGTGTACTGTCGTCAATGCCTTGGCCGAAGAGCCTGCCTACTCCACTGAAAAATGGCCGGAACCGGTTCCCTACCAAGCGCCTGGCACCGAGCCACAGCGCTTTAGTGCGCAATTGAAGCAAGACAAAATCGCTGTCATTGCCAATCAGGTGGCCGATTGGCAACTCAGCCGCTACGACATCCGCTCCAATCAAATGCGCCCGGAAGAGCGCGCCAGTGCTATCCCGCAGGGCTGGATTTACGCCACCTTTAATATCGGCCTGTTGATGTGGGGCGAAACCCGCAATGATCAGGCTTACATTCAAGCGATCCGCAATATTTCCGCTGTTAATGAATGGAAACTCGGCCCGCGTTTTTATCACGCCGATGATCACGCCATGGGGCAGGTCTATATGGATCTGTATCAACGCTATGGCGACAGACATATGATTGATGATTTACAAAAAACCTTTAATTGGGTGTTGGCGAACCCGAGTGAGCGCGCGCTTGAATTTGAAGGCCCGGAAATGGAAGTGATGAATACCGCCGGGCGCGAATTTAAAGACCCTTGGTGTACCCAGCGCTGGTGTTGGGCCGATGCCATCTTTATGGCGCCACCAGTCTGGGCAGAACTGAGCCAAATAACCGGCGATAAACGCTATTTGGAATTTATGGATAAAGAGTTTTGGTTCGCCACTGATTATCTCTACAACAAAGAAGATCATCTTTTTCTGCGCGACAGTCGCTTCTTCACCCAGCGCGATAAAAATGGCAAGCCGATTTATTGGGGGCGTGGCAATGGTTGGGTGCTCGCTGGCATAGCGCGCACTATTCCACATTTGCCCAAAGATTTCGCCAAGCGCGAGGATTACATCGAATTATTTTCGAATATGAGCAAACATATTCGCGCCGCGCAAAATGCCGACGGCAGCTGGCCTTCTTCACTGTTGGATACCTCTGCAAAACCAACACCTGAATCGAGCGGCACTGGCTTGCTAGTATTTGGTTTGGCTTGGGGCGTAAACAACGGCTATTTGGATCGCGCAACTTATATGCCGGTAATTGAAAAAGGTTGGCAGTCACTGGTGCGCAGTGTCGATAAAAATGGCCGCATGGGTTGGGTGCAGCAAGTAGGTTTTGCGCCGGGCAGCGCCACCAAAAAAGATACCGAGCTTTATGGCGCCGGAGCATTTCTATTGGCGGCGACAGAAGTCTACAAATTAGCTAGGCAGCAATAATCTGGCATTGATAACAATACTGTGAAAAAACATTAAAAATAATTAGCACAAAAGGTGAGAGAAAAATGAAAACGAAACCGCACTGTTCACTGGGAACATGGGTATTGTTATGTGTTCTGGTTGTTGGCAATAGTATTGTGGGGCATAGCCTTGCTGCCCCAGCAGATGCTTCCGCGAAACTAGTCATGCCAGAAACGGTACGTTTACCCTATGAACAACTCATTGCAGCGCGGGATCGTTTACAAGCGGGTGATTCCGCCATTACAGCAGCAGTCGCGCAGTTGGATGCGGAAGCAAAAAAGTTACTGAAAATTAAACCTTTTAGTGTGGTAAATAAAAAAGTATTGCCAGCCAGTGGCAATGTTCATGATTACTTTAGTTTTGCTCCCTACTGGTGGCCCAATCCGGAAACTGAAGACGGCATGCCCTGGATTCAATTGGATGGAAAAATAAATCCGGCATCACGCGATGAATTTTCCGACAAGGTCTCCTTTAATGGATTAGTAAATGCCACCCATATTCTCAGCAGCGCTTATTTTTTTACCGGCAATAAAGCCTATGCGCAAAAAACAGCGGAGCTAGTGCGCGCTTGGTTTTTAGACGAAGCCACTAAAATGAATCCGCATTTACAATACGCTCAAGCGATTCCGGGAAAGTTCACCGGGCGCGGTATAGGCATTATCGACACCCGGTTATTTTATCGCGTGCTGGATAGCATTTTATTGGTACAGCCATCAGGTGCAATCAGTGCGCAAGAATCGGCTGAGTTTCAACAGTGGTTTAATACCTATCTCGATTGGCTACTGCAAAGTCCGCTGGGTCTTGAAGCACAAAACACCTTGAACAATCACGGCACATTTTATGATTTTCAAGTATCCGCTATTGCCCGCTATGTGGGGCGTGATGAGGTGGTGCGCGAAACCATTGCTCACACCCAATCGCGCATGAAAGCGCATTTTGATCAGCTGGGGAAACAAAAACTCGAATTGGCGCGCACACGCCCTTTCCATTACAGCGTATTTAATCTACAGGCGTTTTTTGGTGTTGCCCATATAGCAGAAAGTATTGGTGTAGATTTATGGCATTACCCTTCCGCCAAACATTCCAATATCAAACAGGGTATGGATTATTTATTGACACGCATGCAGCAGGAAAAAAATTGGGGTGGAACTGAAGAGCTGGAAATTGAAGCCGAAATTATGGTGCCTTTGTTACCCGAATATATCCGCCACTATAAACCATCTCCTAACGCCTATGCTGATATAGCGCCTGCGAGTTCGCAGTGGTCACAATGCAATTTATTGCTGGGCTCAAGTTTTCCCTCGCCCAATAAAAAACCAAGTGATAATAACGCGAAAAAATTCTCATTCTGTGCCTATTGATACAGTGCACAACATAATTTTACTCATGTATTTCAATTACAGTGCCAGCAAAAAATAAACCCTACCTCATTTAAAACGGGATTTTTTTTGCGGCGCTTATTGCTCAGGTTTTGTCATGACCAGATACAATCACTCATCTCTTTGTTTAACGACCATTAAAACTCTTGTTATAACTGGGTTAATCAGCTTGGTTATATTGTTAAGTGCTTGCGCACCCGAGGAAGCAGAAACACCGCAAAACAAAAATCAATTACCGCCGGAACAAGTGCAGACCCAATTGTTTAATGATAATTGGCTGTACCTTGAAAAAGCCCTTACCGATGCCAAGGCAGTTGCCGCTGAACCAGAATGGCAAACTGTGCAATTGCCCCATACCTGGAATGCAACCGATACGGTTGATGCTGAACCGGGTTACCGGCGCAGTGCCAGTTGGTACAAAAAACAATTTACCGGCGCACAGCAGTTGCGCCAGCTGTTGTATTTTGAAGGCGCCAATATGGAAACCGAGGTTTATCTCAATGGTGAGCTGGCGGGAAAAAATGTGGGCGGCTATATTGGTTTTACAATTGATTTAACTCCCCAACTAAAGCGCGGCCAACTGAATGAATTATTGGTGCGGGTGAGCAATGCTTATAACCCCAATTTAATTCCCTCGCAAAAAGCTGACTTTTTTATTCACGGCGGCATTATCCGCGATGTCTGGTTAAAAACCCTGCCCGATATTTTTATCGAGCGGCTGGCGATTAATACTCCCATTGTCAGCCATGAAGCTGCACAAACTTTTGTTGATGTGCAGCTAAATCAATTACAGCTACAACAGCCAAATGGCACTCAGAATCAATGGCAATTACGCGTGCAATTGCGATCGCCCCAAGGTGAAGTGCTGCAAGAAAAACTAGTACCAGTAAATGATGGTAATAGCACACAAAAAATTATTTTTGATGAGCTCGCACAACCCGAGTTGTGGTCTGTTGATACACCTAATCTCTATTCCATCAATGTGCAGTTATTGGATAAGACAGGCGCAGTGCAACATGAACTGAGTGATCGCTTTGGTTATCGCTGGTTTGAAATGCGTCCGCATCAAGGTTTTTTTGTAAACGGTGAGCGCATGCTTATTCGCGGCACCCATCGGCATGAAGAGTCAGCGGGAGTGGGTGCGGCACTGCCAAATGAAATCCATCGCCGCGATATGCAAATGATCAAAGATATGGGCGCAAATTTTGTGCGTTTGGCGCACTACCCGCAAGACCCGGAAGTCTATCGCGCTGCCGATGAGTTGGGTTTGATTCTGTGGGACGAACTGCCCTGGTGTCGCGGCGGCAAAGGTGGTGAGGCTTGGGAAAAAAATACTGAGTCCTATCTCGCCCGGCAAATTGCGCAAAATTATAATCACCCTAGCATCGCCTTCTGGTCGCTCGGCAATGAAATGTATTGGGAAGAAGATTTTCCCGGCGGTGGCGATGATCAAGTGGTTGCCGACTATGTAAAAAAATTAAATACATTGGTTAAACAGCAGGATACTTCGCGTTTAACCACGCTGCGAAAATTTTATCCTGCCGCAACTATTGTCGATGCGTTTTCGCCTTCGATTTGGGCTGGCTGGTATGGCGGCGCTTACGGGCAATATGAAGAGGCCATCACTCTGGCCATGAAAGATTATCCCGCATTTTTGCATATGGAATACGGCGGCTCCAGCCATGTTGGGCGTCACTCGGAAAATCCCATTGGTATTAAGGGCATTAAAGGCGCACAGGTTTCGGTGGAAGAGGCGATTAACCAGGCAGTAGTCGCTAACCCGGCAAAAAATAGCGACTGGAATGAAAATTACATCGTTAATTTATTTGATTGGCATTTACATATTTCTGAATTCACGCCAAATTTTTCCGGTAATGCACAGTGGGCGTTTAAAGATTTTGCTACGCCCTTGCGCCCGGAAAATCCGCTGCCCTATATGAATCAAAAAGGGTTGGTGGATCGCAATGGAAAACCGAAGGATGCCTATTATGTTTTTGCCAGCTATTGGTCAAAAAAACCATTCTGCTATATAGAATCTAAAAGTTGGACTCATCGCGAAGGGCCAAAAGAAGGACGCCCGGTAAAAGTGTTTTGCAACACCAACAGTGCTGAATTATTTTTAAACGGAAAAAGTTTGGGTGCGAAAGAGCGTAAACCAGCAGTATTTCCGGCGGGTGGATTGGTGTGGCAAGTGCCCTTTGTTAATGGCGTTAACCAATTGAGGGTTACTGGCAGCAGCGATCAGGTACAAGTAGAGGATACGTTAAATGTCACCTATCTGATTGGGCATCACGGGCCGTTTGCAACATTAAAATTAAGCTCAACAGCAATTGATAGCCAGCGAGTATTAATCGAAGCAGAAGCGGTGGATGTCAACGGCAATCGCGTCTTGGATTTTTCCGAGCGCGCTTATTTTTCTACGTTGGATGAAAACGGCCAGCTACTTGAAAATCAAGGAACACCCACCGGCAGTAGTATTATTGAAATGGCAAACGGCTACGCCGCTATCGAATTTAAACCCGGCCAACATGCGAGCACTGTTGAGGTGAGAACGCAAAATATAAAAGGGGTTTATCTAAGGGTTAATCCTTAGTTTTTTTGGATTGTCAGATGACATCAATTGCGAGCAGCTCAATGGGGCTGCTCAGCACCAGCTTGAAGTTGCCGCGCCCCGCTCTTTCAATGCGCATAAAGTCGCAGCGCTCTTCCAGCCGGCGGCGCAATAAAATCAGCCGCGCTTCCAGATTGTCGTCAATGTCGGGCATTTTTAATTGCTGATCCAAACGCAATTCGCGATTGCTAAAATGGCTGCGCCCTTCACTGCAATAGAGTTGTAGCAGTCG
>CAXAVL010000050.1:0-22540 GCA_963971905.1 uncultured Cellvibrio sp. | reverse complement strand
GCTGCGGGAGGATTGGCTGCTCGAGGCAAAATCGACCACTACTGCCTGGGTAAGCCGTTTACTAAACAGGCTCGGGCCACTCACATTCAGCTCTATGTTATAGGTGCCACTAGCGGTGTAAACATGAGACGCCAGCACACCTGTTGCAATCGGGCTGGAATCGCCAAAATTCCACGACAAACCAGTAGCGCCCAATGAATCGCGGCCATCCACAAATACCTGATTACCTTCAACTTTGTAAGTGAATTTCGGAGTGGGCAGTACATCGAACACAATACCGCAGGTGCCGCCCGCTTGTACTTGACGGGTATCTTTGAGTTCGCCATCGCTTACGGTGAGTGTCACCGTGCGGGTGCGATAAATAGTATCGCCCGGTGCGCAATCCCTCACACTGGCATAGGCGGTTCCCATAAAGGCGCCATCGCCAAAATCCCACTCATAAGTGAGGGGAATCCCCTCTGGGTCAAACGATGCAGTGGCCCGCGCCACAATCGACGAATATTCCCGCGGTGCGGTGAGCATAGCGATCGGTGGTTGATTGCCGGTCGCGGCTTGTGCGTTGATCGTCTGGCTGGTACTGACCTCATCGCGTCCGTCCGACACGGTCAGTGTGACGGTGTAATCGCCCGGCGCTAAATAACTGTGCCATGCAAAGGGATAGTTAATTGTTTTGCCATCGCCAAAATCAATGCTGTAAGCCAGCGGATTTCCGTCTGCATCGGTGGAGTTACGGCCATCGACATAGACAGTTGATGCGGTAGTGGTCACCTGAAGATCGGCGACCGGCAAGGTGTTCGGGCCTAGAGAACTGGATGTGCTCGACATGCTTGAACTTGAAAGGCTCCAATAAATACTCGATGAGCTGACTGACATAATTGAGCGGCTTGAGAGGCTGCTCGATGATCTGCTGGATGGCGGAAGAGATGAGCTACTCGATGGTGGTAGCGATGAACTACTGGCGGAGCTTTTAGATGAGCTGCTCATGCTGGTTGGCAAATTGGCACAGGTAGCGCCACCTAAGCCTGGACGTTGCGCGGGGCTGTTTGCAACACCTTTGTTTCCCTGCAAGCCAAACTCGATTGATTGTCCTGGATTAATCCGGTCATTCCAGCCTACGCCGGTAGCAGTGTAAGGATTGTTGCCCGAAAAATTAGCATTCCAGCCGCCGGTGCGGCGCGAGCCATCAGTGTAATTCCAATTCACTGACCATCCATTAATCGCGGTGTTAGTGTCATTGGTAATACGCACTGCAGCGACAAAACCGGTGTTCCATTCGCTCTGAATAATATATTCGCAACGTGCGGCATAACTTGAAGACGACTGAAGTACCAGCAAACCTAGCCCCGTAATCGCTGCGGATTGCCGATTGATTATTGTTGAAATTTTCATTGTTCCCTCGATAAAAAAATAAATGAAGTGAACGGACAAGCCGGTGTCCGATAATGGCAAGTGCATGGCATACATGCGCGCAGGATTATCGGTGCACAATGAAAATAAAAAATAGTAGCAGGTCAATTAATTGAAATATGTTTATGTAAATGTCGTGCAAATTATTTGATTATTTATGATTGGATTTGTTTCACAGCAAATTCAATCATTTTGTTTGTTTTCATATCAGTTTTTATCAATAAACATCATTATTTGCTGATCCAAAAAAACAAAACCCCACATTGTCAGTGTGGGGTTTTGCATGAATCTTATTTAAATTGGTTAGGCTTCATTACTCGGCTTGCCAATGGTTGCCAGAATACCGCCATCCACGTACACAATCTGTCCGGTCACAAAATCACTCGCTTTTGAGGCGAGGAAGATGGTTGCGCCTTGGAGGTCGTCCGGGTCGCCCCATTTTCCGGCAGGAGTGCGGCTGATAATAAAATCGTTGAAGGGGTGACCGTCAACACGGATAGGCTCGGTTTGGCTGGTGGCGAAATAGCCCGGGCCAATGCCGTTAACCTGCACATTGTACTTGGCCCACTCGGTCGCCATGTTTTTGGTCAGCATTTTTAAACCGCCTTTTGCAGCGGCATAAGCGCCTACTGAATTGCGGCCTAATTCGCTCATCATCGAACAGATGTTAATAATTTTGCCCTGACGGCGCTCAACCATTTTGCGTGCGATAGGGCGAGTCATGGTAAAGACACCGGTTAAATCGATTTTGATGACTTCTTCAAAATCTTCTAATGTCATTTCCAGTAATGGTGTGCGTTTGATGATGCCAGCATTGTTCACCAGAATATCAATCGGACCGTGGTCGGCTTCGATTTGATCGACAGCGGCGATGACTTGCGTTTCATCGGTCACATTAAATTTATAACCAAAGGCGTTAAAACCTTTTGCGCGATATTCATTGACCGCGTTGTCGATTTTTTCTTGCGATGAATTGCCGTTGATAATTAAGGTGGCGCCGGCGCTAGCGAGACCGCTGGCCATGGCCATACCCAGGCCGTGGGTTGCGCCGGTGACCAGCGCAACTTTTCCGGTTAAATCAAAGAGTGGGTGATTCATATTTTTTTACCTTCACAATGTCATGCCCGATGTAGGGGCGCCGCTTGCTGCGCCCAATTATTGAAGAGGACGCAATTTTAAATCAGGGCGCGGCAAGCAGCGCCCCTACGGGATGGCATAAAAATAATGCGGATGATTTATTTCAATTCACTGGGTTTATGGAAATCCATATCGGTGTAATCCATATTCTCACCGGCCATGCCCCAAATAAAGGTGTAGTTGGCAGTGCCGACACCTGAGTGCATTGACCAGGGTGGTGAAACTACTGCTTGTTCATTGCCTACCCAAATATGGCGGGTTTCATTTGCCGGGCCCATAAAGTGACACACCGCATGAGTGTCGGGAATATTGAAATAAAAATAGGCTTCCATTCGGCGGCTGTGGGTGTGCATTGGCATAGTGTTCCAAATGCTGCCGGGTTTTAATTCAGTCATGCCCATTTGTAACTGGCAGGTGTCGAGTACAGTGCTGATCATCAGCTGATAAATATCGCGTTCGTTACAGGTATCTCCCGCACCCATGTGCAGTACTTTGCTGTTTTCTTTGTTCACCTTTTTGGTTGGGTGAGTCGTGTGCGCCGGTGTAGAGTTCAAATAAAATTTGGCTGGATTTGCGGCATCATCGCTGCTGAAAAAAACTTCTTTGGCACCGCGACCAATGTAGAGTGCCTCTTTGGTGCCGATTTCATAGACTTGGCCATCAACCGATACTTTACCGCTGCCGCCAATATTAATTGCGCCCAGCTCGCGGCGATCCAAAAAAAATTCCATCTTGAGTTGATCGTAAGTTTCCAGTTGCACAGATTTATTCACTGGCATAACGCCGCCCACCATCAAACGCTCATAATGGGTGTAAGTGAATTGCACTTCATCGGCAACAAAAATGCTTTCCACTAAAAAATGTTTGCGCAATTTTTCAGTGTCGTAATGTTTGTAGTCGTCGAGATGGACGGCAAAACGCTCTTCAAGGACTTTCATAATAAAACCTTTTGTGTCTACTAGCCCATGAGTTATGGGCTTTAGGGTGGATAACTAACCGGTTGTTAGCGTTATGTTCCCGCTAAATAATAGTTCGGCAGCGGCTGTTTTTATCAAACTGACGCTGCGAGCCATTGTTATTGTTTGAGTAATTTATACATTTCGACACCCGCTAAAATAAACGGGGTATTGCCTTTGGCATCGTTGGAAACAATGCGTTCCGTCATGTAGTAGTTGTAGCTGCCGTCGCGGCCAAAACCTAAGCCAGCCACCAAGCACTGATCATTCATACTGATTTTTCCATCGGCATGCACAGTAACAAATTCGTTAATCATGCCTCGGTAACTTTTAATCGCGACATCGCGATAAGGTTCGGGTAGATAACCTTTGTTAACAGCTTTAGTATAAAAATAAGTAAACATAGCGCTGGCGGTTGATTCGCGGTAATTAGCGATAGCGGCCGGTTTATTCATGATCTGCCACCATGTACCGGTATCTTCGTCTTGATAACGCAAAATATCGGCGGCTAACTCCTGAGTGTTATCAATTAATATTTTACGCAATTCAGTTTCTGATTCGGGAATGAAGTCCAGTACATCGACCAAGGCCATCGCATACCAACCTATGCCTCGCGCCCAGAATTGCGAAGCGCGCCCATGGTCGTTGTGCGCCCAAGATGCCTGTTTAGATTCATCCCACGCATGGTAGTAGAGGCCGGTTTCCGGGTCGCGCAATTGTTCGCGCGCAACGACAAATTCATGTACTGCCTCTTTGAGACTCTCGTGTTGTTGTTCACCTGTTTCATAAAGTGATGCGTATTGCGCGAGGAAAGGCATACCCATGTATACACCGTCTAGCCACAACTGATTAGGGTAGGTAGCGCGATGCCAAAAGGCGCCGTTGCTGGTACGCGGGTGACGTTTTAAATTCTCGCGCAAAAAATCTACGGCTTTGCGATATTTTTCTGCACCGGTTTGTTGTTCTAGTAAAATAACCATTTGCCCTGGTTTGGTTAAATCGATACTGAATAAATCCGCATCAAAGGTGTGGATATGACCGTCGTCGCGAATATAACTTCCGGTGACCGTCTCGAGTGCCTTGGTGTAAGCAGGATTGGGGCTGACGGCATTTAATTCTTGCAGCGCCGCGATTTGCATGCCCACTACATCGTACTCAAATTTGCCAGGGCGCTTGCGGTATTCGTCCCAACCTTGATAGTGGTAATTCAGTGTTTTGCGCTCTAATTCTGAATCCGCTAATTTTTTTGCCCAGGCTAAAGCGGCATCCGCATCAAGCGGATTTTTCTTGGCATTGGCGCTGAGTGTAGATTCAAAACGCACACGCGGAGTTTTAGTTAAACGCTCCACTTCGCGATCGAGATAAGCTTTAAAATCTGCTTCGGTTTTGATGCCGTCTAGTTCATGCTCCCAGGCAGCAAGGAAATAATATTCCAGTTCGCCACCCTTATCTTTCATGACCGAAACATAAGAGTTTTCATCGGTAGTTTGCTCCGCGCGATCATCGCGGCGGAAAATAACCGCCATACCTAAATGATCATCTTCACCACTTAAGCTTTGTTTGCCCCAACTTGCTACATAGGTCCAGGCATAACCACTGATATTCTGATCGCCTTCAAGCAGGGTTGTACCTTGATGTTTTACCATTCCTATCGCAAGGTTTGGCAATTGCTGGCTGGCTTTGAGTTGGACGTTCACTAAACGGCTGCCTGCATTCATGGTAAAGTGCGCGGCAATATCCACCTTTTGGTTGTTGATTTGCCAGCCGTTGTAATTAATTTTGAAACCGGAATAAATATCGCCGTTATTGGTGATGATTGCATCGCGGGTATCGACCAGCGAAACCAAATCGACACTTTTACCGTTCCAGAAACCGAAACCACCCATACCGAGTGATTTGCCCACTTTTAAAACATCGACACCCCAATCGGAGTTCAGGTGATAGGAGTCGTAGCCATCCAGCCCGACATTTTGCAAAACCACATCGTTGGTTTTTTTTCCAAAAATATCAAAACCGTTGCGCCAGTCGAGATAGACCCGGTAGGCCACTTTGTCTGACTCTATGCCTGGGCCTTCATAGCGAATCCAGTAGGAGTGATCGGTGTATTGTGGAGGTGGCGTTACGCTTTGCACATTTTTAAATGTGCCGCCCACATATTCTTTGCCCTTCCACTCACCACCTTCTTTAATAGAAATTTCTGCCTGGGTTTGTTTTTTCAGCGCAGGTTTAGCAATGGTGGGATCACTGGAAATGGTAAAAGATTTAATTTCAGCAGGATTAAAATCCGCTGCTAACAACAGGCCATCGAGTGTGCCGTCGCCATCGCTATCGACCGATTGTGATGCTTGTGCGACACCATCGGCCAATACATTTAAATTCTTAACAGCATTGGCATCAGCTGTTATACCCAAATCATAAAACGGAAAATAAATAGCTTCTTGCTGCAATGCAAAATCATTGGCATTGGTAATTTCTGCAGTTGCCAGCTGGTAATTAATTGCGGTTGATTGCGCAACAGGTGGCGTAGCAGTGGTTGTTTGTTCATCGGTTTTCTCCGGTGAGCAACCGCTTAGTGTTGCTAGAAAAATCCCGCCATAAATTACTTTGCTGTTAAACAATAGACTCACGCGTATTACCTCTTGTCGCTTCAAAATTTCGCACACTAATAATCAAATAGGGATGCCAGCAAGCTGGCATCCCTTTTGTTCACACAAATACCTTCAAAATTGATTAGTATTTATAAGAAACACCGAGATTATATTGAATGCCGGTACTGTGGTAGTAAGATGAGCGCTGCTCGCTTTCGCTACCTACCCATTGGTCATCAACTTCATCAGTCAGGTTAAGCGCTTCAAAAGTGAATTTTAGGTTGTCGGTTGCCTGGTAGCTAAAGGCGGCATCAACGTTTGTGGTTTCGTTGGTACCCTCTTCCTCGTTGTTGTTACGACCGATTGGCGTGGTGAGATAGCCGCTACGATTTGCCATAGAAACACGTGCGCTGAACGTATCGTTTTCCCAGTAGAGAGTTCCGCTAATAGTTTCGTCTGATAAATTCACTAACGGTTTGATTGCTTGCACTACACCATCAGTATTCAGATACGCGAGCTCTGAATCTACGCTGGTATAAGCACCCATAAAGCCGAAGTTGCTCCAGAAGCCTGGCAAGAAAGTAAACGCTTGTTGGTAGCCAATTTCGTAACCGTCCAAATCGCCACCAGGACCATTTGCTGGAACCGAGAAGTTCCATTGCAGGTTTTCGTTGCAGTTCGCGCCATACCCGCCTAATGAAGCCCCTTGTGTATTACAGGCATTAACAACAGCTTCTGTTGGCAGGCCAGTAGATGCATAAATAGGAGTTGATCTCAGGGTTTGAATGTGACTTGCAATTTCTTTTTTGAAGAGAGTTACAGCAAGCAAGCCGCCTTCTGAAAAGTACCATTCGACACCAAGGTCATAGCTTTTTGCTTTGGTTGGTTCTAGCAATGGGTTGGCACCGGTAACTGCAAGGTTGGTACCCGCTACACTCACATTGACGGCAGGGATAATTTGTCCCAATCCAGCACGTGAAATACCTTCAGAATATGCTGCGCGTACAAGTACATCTTCTGCTGGTTCAATACTGATATTCATTGCTGGCAATGTGTCAGAGTAATCATGATCAACTGTGACATAAGATCTGCTAGCAGTGCTGCCATTCAACCAGCCGCTGGATGTTTGGTCTGTGTCAAAACGACGTACACCAATATCACCACGTACTGGCATTGAACCTAAATCAAATTGGAAGTCCAATTGAGCAAATATACCAACAGTCTCTTCACCTACTTCATAGGTGCTGCCGTAATTAGGAACCAAGGGCAAATCGAATAGATTGTAGGACTCCATAATCAGTGCGCGATTTGGAACTAACCAAGGTTTGCCATCGCCCAAACCTGAATCATATTCGGAAATAAAGTCAGGGTTGGATTGAATGTTAACGCCATTGGCACCTTCAGATGCAAATGCATATTGATCCGTGTTGAATGTGAAATCTTTCCAGTCACTACCTACTTTCAATGTCATATTTTCATTGAAATCGAATTCGAACACCAAGTTTGCAGCGGTGTTTTCATTAACGGTAGTTTGTGGGCGTTGACGCACGCCGGTAGCTACCCAAGATGCCTTGTTATACGCAGCATCACCGAATTTCAGTTTTGCATTGTCGTAGTCGCGATAATCGTAAGAAAAACGCTGGTTGCTGGCTTGCATTAGCAAAGTATTTTGAATCGGGTTGTCATAATCCGATTTGGTATTGCCGACCATCGCGTTCATGCGGAAGCTGTCAGTAAAGTCTTGCTTCAGGGTGATGGTGCCTTGTGAAAAATCAGTCGACATTTCGTCATAGCGTTGTTCAGACAACAAACGAGCGCCGCTGATATCGGCATAAGCTAACGTGTCGCCCTCAATTGCATAATCAATTATGTTACTAGTTGAGTTAGTGCCAGGATTCAGTGAGCCCTGCAGGAAAGTTTCTTGGCGATTGGCATCAAATTTTGCCCACAAACCATCAACACTAATTTCAGTTGAGTCAGTAGGGCGGAATTGCAGCGATAAACTTGAGCCTATACGTTCCATTTCATGTTGGTATGAATCGTAACGCGGAATACGAGGAGTGAATTTGCGATTAGGATAAGTGCAGACATTTTTAACTAAAACACAATCGCCATTTACTTGGTCAAATGCATTAGGGTTGGGAGCGATTCCTTCTTTACCAGCGCCCAAAGCACCAGCCTTAAGTCCTTGTACGCTAGTTATATACTGCGAGCTAGCGTTATCCCAACGAACGGTACTTGAGCCCTCATCTTGTACATTGCGCTCTGAGTAAGAAAATGAGAACAAGGCTCCAAATTTTCCATCTGCAAATGTATTGCTAACCAAAAAAGATGCGCCTGGATCTGTTTCTTCAGATAGGTCGTTATAGCCCATCTGGCCAGCAGCCGATAATACAAAACCATCGTAGTCGAATGGTTGCGCTGCTTTCAGGTCTACTGTGGCACCTAAAGAACCTTCTTGCACTTCCGCTGCGTTGGTTTTACGCACGGTGATTGAGCTGAAAAGGTCAGAAGAGAATGTATTGAAGTCAAAACCGCGACCACGGTTGTTTCCGCCGACAGCATCGGTACCACCTGTAGTTGAAATTGTTTCCATGCCGTTTAGGCGCACAGTAGTGAAACCAGGTCCAAGACCACGAACGGTGATATTGCGGCCTTCACCACCAGCGCGCGAAATGGCTACACCGGGGATACGTTGTAATGATTCTGCCAAATTGTTATCTGGAAATTCAGCAATATCAGATGCCACGATTGCATCGACAAAGCCGCGTTCATTCTTTTTGATATTAATAGCATTCGCCAAACTATCGCGGAAGCTACCGGTGACGATGACTTCTTCTACAGTGCCATCATCCGAATTTTGTGCATTTTGCGCATAAACACTCATTGGCAGTGTGCAGGCTGCCATGGCTAATACGAGTGGATTGAGTGTAAATTTTCTCATAGCTATTCCCCATCTTTTATTTTGTTTGATTACATTCGAGCTAACGGAGCTGGTGCTATTCACCGCAATAGCAACGCAGCGGTGATAAACACGTTTTCACAAATGTCACAGATTTTTCGCCTGGTTGCGGCGGTTAACCTGTTGCAATTTGTAACTGGTACCAAATCAACTTTTTGAGCTTAGTTGATTTATTGCAGCTGTCATGTCGGTTGCATGATTTAGCTGCCAAAGAAAACTTTATATTTCAATTTGCTGTATCAATAAAAAAATATTGCTGTATTTGATGTAAGGCTCCGCCTTGCATCAGACACTAAATTCAACCCCTTTTATCGTTACGTTGGTGGCGGCAAAATTATCTAATTGCTCCAGCACACCGATTTTGGCTGCTTCTTTGAAGTGACAATTAGTGAGGTGTAAATTCTGAATCGGCGAGCGTTGGTAGCCGCGCACTTGAAACACCTGCTTGGCGTTTTGGCAGGTGAGGTTGCGGATATCGATATTGCGCACCGTTGGAGTAAATTTTCCGGCATCGCCTTCTTCATAATCAAAGTCGATAACGATGGCAGTTTGCACTTCGCCGATGGTGACATCGCGCACAAAAATATTTTCAATCAGGCCGCCGCGTACTGAATTGGTTTTAACGCGAATGCCGCGCTCCAGCTCAGGGCTGCTCATTGCGCAATTTTCAACAAAAACATTGCGCACGCCGCCAGAAATTTCACTGCCAATCACCACGCCGCCGTGGCCATTGCGCATTTTGCAATTGCTTATCAAGATGTTTTCTGAGGGAATATTCAAGCGGCGGCCATCGGCGTTGCGGCCGGATTTAATGGCGATGCAATCGTCGCCCGTATCAAATAAACAGTTTTTGATCACCACATTTTTGCAAGACTCAGGGTCGCAGCCATCAGAGTTAGGGCCGAGGCTCGCAAAGGTCACTGCATCAATGGTGACGTTTTCGCAGCGCACCGGATTCATCAGCCAGAATGGCGCGTTGGTAATGGTGATGCCTTCAATTAATACGTTGGTACACAGATACGGTTGGATAAATACCGGGCGCAAATAAGAGCCATCGGCATAAATGCGCTCGGCAACCGGCACATTGTTTTCCATGTCCTGCATCAGCTTATTACGCGCTTCGGTTTGGGTCGGCACTCCCGCAATACCCCAATCAACGCTACTGAAGTTACTGCCTTTCCAAGGCCACCAGGTGGTGCGATTGGCCTGGCCATCCACTGTGCCTTCGCCGGTAATGGCGATATTGGTTTGGCCGTAAGCGTAGATAAGTGGCGAGTAGCCCATGATCTCTATGCCTTCCCAGCGAGTGAACACCGCAGGCAGGTAGGCGTTGGGATCGGTGATAAACGCAATGGTCGCGTCTTTAGTGATATGCAAATTCACATTGGACAATAAGTGAATCGCCCCGCACAGATATCGGCCTTGGGTAACGAGAACTTTTCCGCCCCCGGCTTGGTGACAGGCCCAAATAGCGGCAGAAAAAGCCTTTGAGTTGTCGTGTTGGCTATCAGCTTTGGCGCCGTAGTCGCGAACATCAAACGTGCGATCGGCAAATTGTGGCGGTCTAACCTGCTGGCGAATTTTTTCTGCTGCAACCCAGGCGTCGGCTGCTAGAGTAGATGAGGTAGATGTGGCGCTTGTACAGCCCGCGAGTGCGCCCAGTGCACAACAGCTCACCACACTGCTGAGCGAATGAGTAATAAAGGCACGGCGGCTTGAATGAGATAGGCAAGAATCTGTCACCGGTATTCACTCTCGTATTGGCTGCTATTGATATGTTTTTTTAATCACTCGATCCCGGATGCGCACTCAAGTTTTGGTGTGGGTAGCGTGCAGCTGACCAATTGTCACCTTTGGGAGATGAGCATCCTCATATCGGATGAAAAACATTCTGGGTGTCATGTTGAATAAAATCAACCCATGCCCCAAAAAATCACTCCAAAAAACTGTTTTTGAGTATTTTTTTCCCAATATTCAATATGTAAACGTTTACATTAAATCTATCATTGATTTGTAAACGTTTACACATGTGGGTCGATAGAAATTAATTTAAAAATATTAGTTTTTATGAAAGTGATGTGTGTCCTATTTTTTTAAGAATATTGGTTTTTTTGTCACTTATGCCTCGGGTGTATTTTGTGTAACAGGCTAGGCCTGACTCATTACACAAATGAAAACGGTTACATTGGCCTTTTGGATGGGTTTTGGCCTGTTGCCGACCCGTATTTTCAGGGGTAGATTTGATCCCGGTATTGACCGAATACCATTGCCGATTTTGAGGCGCCGCAAGGCGCCTTTTTTTTCGGGGGCGGTTTTTAGAGGTGGAGAAATGCGCCGAAATGATTACTTCTATGAGGAGTAATTGGCGTAGCGGACTACACTCTAATAAACGTGTAGTGGCGGCATAAATTTATCAGTCGGTTAACGAATCGAGAGAGAGATCAGCGTGAGCAGCATTATTGTTTTGCAAGACAGTGATAACGTTGGAATTTGTAAGGTGTCACTACCCGCTGGTGTTTTGTTTGCAGAAAAAGATGTCACCCTCCTGCGCGACATCCCTGCCATGCATAAAGTTGCCTTGCGCAACATCGCCAAAGGCGAAGCCATACTTAAGTACGGTCAGACGATCGGGTTTGCCAGCCAGGATATTCCTGCGGGTGAGCATGTTCATGTGCACAACTGTGTAATGGGCGAGTTGGAAAAAGATTACGGCTTTTGTGAAGAGGCCAAGCCCACTGAATTTATCCCTGTTGATAAGCGCGCTACCTTTCAAGGCTACCGGCGGATTAATGGCAAAGTGGGCACGCGCAATTATGTAGGCATCCTCACCACAGTGAACTGCTCCGCGACAGTCGCCAAGGCGATTGCTCAGCATTTCACCTATTCTGGTGAGTTGGAGCAGTATCCGAATATTGATGGTGTGGTCGCCATGACCCACGACAGCGGCTGCGGTATGCGCTCCGATGGCGATGGTTACGAGACCTTGCGTCGCACTTTTAATGGCTATGCGCGTCACCCGAATTTTGGTGGGGTGATGATGGTTGGCTTGGGTTGCGAAACCATGCAGATCCAGCGTGTGATGCAAGAGTGCGGACTGGCTGACTCCAAAACCTTTACCGCGTACACGATTCAAGATGTCGGCGGCACGCGCCTCGCGATTGAAAAAGGCATCGAAACTCTGCGCGCCATGTTGCCGCTGGTAAATCAATGTCAGCGCGAAACCGTGCCGGCGAGTGAGTTGATTATTGGTTTGCAGTGCGGCGGTTCCGATGCGCTCTCTGGCATTACTGCCAACCCCGCACTGGGTATTGCGGGCGATATTCTGGTGCGCCACGGCGGCACGGTGATTTTGTCGGAGACGCCAGAAATTTATGGCGCTGAGCATCTGTTGACGCGTCGCGCCCAATCGCCGGAAATCGCGCAAAAATTATTGGATCGCATTACCTGGTGGGAAGATTACACCGCGCGCAATGACTTTGAATTAAACAACAATCCATCGCCCGGCAATAAAGCGGGTGGGCTTACCACCATTATTGAAAAATCTCTCGGCGCTCAAGCCAAAAGCGGCTCAACCAATTTGACCGATGTTTTTCTCTACGGTGAAGATATTACCACCAAGGGTTTTGTATTTATGGATAGCCCGGGTTACGACCCGGTCTCTGCCACGGGTCAAGTCGCCTCGGGCGCACAGGTTCTCTGCTTCACCACTGGGCGCGGTTCGGCCTTTGGTTGCAAGCCTGCGCCGAGTATTAAGTTGGCGACCAACAGCAAAATCTATAGCCATATGCAAGAAGATATGGATTTAAACTGCGGCAAGGTTTCTGATGGTGAAATAAGTTTGGAAGAATCTGGTCAGGAAATTTTTGAAGAAATTCTCGCGGTAGCATCAGGCAAAAAAACCAAAAGTGAATTGCTTGGCTACGGCGATAATGAATTTATTCCTTGGAAAATTGGTGCGGTAGTTTAACTTCAGTCTCTCCGCGCCGTGGAGTCCATAAGCCACACGTTATTAAATGAATAAAAAATAATACGAGATCAATTAAAAAATTGGCTCGATAAAAAACCAACAGCAAAAAAGTTGGGATCTACTAGAAAGCAAATTACGGTTGCTCCAAACGTCACATTAATCCCGTTATTAATGCGGCTTACTATTACCAAAAATTTGCCACTATTACAGAGGGCGACAAAACAATGAAAATAGTCATCACCAAAGAACGGCGCGCGCATGAACGCCGCGTGGCTGCAACTCCCGATACCGTCAAAAAATTTATCGCGCTGGGCTTTGAAGTCGCGATTGAAAAAGATGCCGGTATCGCTAGCAGAATCTCCAATGAATCCTATCAAGCTGCAGGCGCAACCATTAGCGATGATCTCGCCGGTTTATTGGGCTCGGCCGATATTGTCCTAAAAGTGCAGCGCCCCTTTCTGGAAAGTGAAAAGTTGGCAGGCGAAGGCGATGTGAATGAGCTGGCGTTAATCAAGCGCGGCGCACTCTTAATTGCGATGCTATCACCCTACGCCGAGCCAACAGCAATTCAGCAGTATGCCGACGCAGGTATCACCGCGATGACCCTCGAATTTGTGCCGCGCATTACCCGCGCGCAATCGATGGATGTACTGAGCTCGCAATCTAACCTCGCTGGCTATCGCGCCGTGTTAGAGGCAGTCAATGTTTACGATCGCGCGATGCCGATGATGATGACGGCGGCAGGAACAATCGCTCCTGCGCGCGTGATGGTGCTCGGCGCCGGTGTTGCGGGTTTACAGGCGATCGCAACGGCAAAACGTTTGGGCGCCATTGTTTCGGCTACCGATGTGCGCGCCGCTTCCAAAGAGCAAGTTGAAAGTCTCGGCGGGAAATTTGTCATGGTTGAAAGTGACGAGGTGAAAAACGCAGAGACCGCCGGTGGTTACGCCAAAGAAATGAGCGATGACTACAAACGCCGCCAAGCAGAATTGGTTGCTGAGACTTTAAAGAGACAAGATATCGCCATTTGTACCGCATTAATTCCTGGCCGCAAAGCGCCAATACTGATTAACGATGACATGGTGCACAGCATGCGCCCGGGTTCGGTAATTGTCGATTTGGCGGCAGAGCAAGGTGGCAATTGCACGCTCACCAAACCTGGTGAAGTGGTTGAGGTAAATGGCGTGACGATTATTGGTCTATTTAATATTCCGAGCCGGTTATCTGCCGATGCCAGTGCGCTCTACGCAAAAAATGTATTGAATTTTTTAACCCCGATGATGAATGCCGAGAAACAATTTGAAGTGAATTGGCAAGATGAAATTATTTCCGCCACGGTACTGACGCGCGATGGTGCCGTTATTCATCCCAATTTCAAACCGGCCAGCGCCGCTTAATCGGAGGTTGTTATGGAAGCCAATTTTGTTTCGCAATTATCGATTTTTGTTTTGGCCATTTTTGTCGGCTATTACGTAGTCTGGAGTGTAACCCCTGCATTGCATACCCCGCTGATGGCGGTGACTAATGCAATTTCGAGTGTGATTATTGTCGGTGCAATTATTGCCGTCGGCCCGGAAGGCATGAGCTTATCTAAAGTTCTGGGCTTTTGCGCGATGGTGCTGGCAGCGATCAATATTTTTGGTGGCTTTACCGTTACCCATCGCATGCTCGCTATGTATAAAAAGAAAAATAAAGTGGGGGAGAAATAATTATGTCGTCACTCAATGAAAGTTTTACATCGTTCGCTTATCTGGTTGCGGCGGTGCTATTTATTATGGCGCTGCGTGGTTTGTCATCACCCGAATCGTCGCGCAAGGGTAATTTATTTGGCATGTTGGGCATGTTGATTGCGGTAGTCACGACTGTGCTCAGCCCTGCAGTTACTTCCTATAGTTGGATTGTTGCGGCGTTGGCGATTGGTGCGGTGATTGGTATTTTTATCGCGCGCAATATTGCGATGACTGCCATGCCACAATTGGTTGCCGCATTTCACAGTCTGGTGGGTATGGCTGCGGTATTGGTGGCCGGTGCAGCGTTTAGTAATCCTGCAGCATTCGGCATTTTAAATGCAGCGGGCGAAATTTACGTCGCCAGCAAAATTGAAATGGGCTTGGGTGTGGTGATTGGTGCAATTACTTTTTCCGGTTCGGTGATTGCGTTTACCAAGCTGCAAGGTTTGGTCTCGGGAAAACCAATAGTGTTTACTGGACAGCATTTTATTAATGCCATTTTGGGTGCGGCCATTCTCGGTTTGATCGGCTATTTCTGTATCGATCAATCACCCTGGGTTTTTTGGGGCATGACGGCATTGGCATTTGTGATCGGTGTATTGCTGATTATTCCAATTGGCGGCGCGGATATGCCCGTGGTTGTTTCCATGTTGAATTCATATTCAGGTTGGGCGGCAGCAGGTATTGGTTTTACCTTGCATAACGATGCGCTCATCGTCACTGGCGCGCTGGTAGGTTCTTCGGGTGCGATTCTTTCTTACATCATGTGTAAAGGTATGAACCGTTCTTTCTTTAATGTCATTCTCGGTGGTTTTGGTGCAGATACGTCTGCAGCTGCAGCCGAAGATCGCCCGGTAAAACGCGGCAGTGCAGAAGACGCGGCGTTTATTATGAAAAATGCGGGCTCAGTCATTATTGTTCCTGGCTACGGTATGGCGGTTGCGCAAGCCCAGCATGCGTTGCGTGAAATGTGTGATGAGTTGAAAAAAGCGGGAGTAAAAATCAGTTACGCAATTCATCCAGTTGCGGGCCGTATGCCGGGGCATATGAATGTATTGCTCGCCGAAGCAAACGTACCCTATGACGAAGTGTTTGAGTTGGAAGACATCAACAATGAGTTTCAAACAGCGGATGTAGCCTTTGTAATTGGTGCAAATGATGTGACTAACCCCGCTGCTAAAACTGACCCAAGCAGCCCGATTTTTGGCATGCCGATTTTAGAAGTGGAGCGCGCGCGCACCGTATTGTTTGTGAAGCGTTCTATGGCATCGGGTTATTCTGGTGTGGAAAACGAATTGTTTTACAAAGACAACACCATGATGCTATTTGGTGATGCGAAAAAAATGGTCGAGACCATTGTAAAAAATATTGTCTGATTTGATGTTTTTAAATGAAGCTGTGGAGGCTCCTACTGAGTGTCTTTTCTTAAGGGTAAGAAAAGACGCTCTTTTTTAGCTGTTAATGCAGTAGAAACCACTTAATAAAATAGATGCCATTATGAAAATTGAACATTTTGCGATTAATGTAAAAGACCCTGTCTCAATGGCGGCTTGGTATGTGGCGCATATGGGATTAACTATTGTGCGCAAACAAGATGGTGGTGCTAATACCCATTTTCTCGGCGATGAAAGCGGCGATGTGATGTTGGAAATTTACAACAACCCACCCGATCAAGTGCCCGATTACGCGAATATGAATCCGCTGCTGGTGCATCTGGCATTTGTGTGTGAGAACCCGGTAGAAAAGCGTACGGAATTGGAAACGGTGGGAGCGAGTTTTGCGGAAGAAGTACACATTAAAGATGGTTCACATCTGGTGATGATGCGCGACCCATGGGGTTTGGCAATTCAGTTGTGTAAGCGCGGTAATAAAATGCTGCGCTGCCAGCAGTAAACGACATTAAATTTGTCAGTGATAAAAGCTGGACTCCCGCAAGCGGGAGTGACGAAGAAGTTAAAAGCAAGAATGGTTTTAAGCTAAAAGTAAAATGCACCAACCGAGGGGATTGATCTAAGAGGGGAGTCGTCATCCTCGCGCAGCGGGGATCCATTTCCCGCGCACGAAAATGAAAAGTTACCGGCCTATGCGCCAAGTTCTTTATCAAAAATAGCCTTATCAATAATTGCGCCGCGATGGCGAATGATAATGCCAGCGCAGCGAATGCCCTGCTTGGCAGAATCTTCGAGTGATTTATTCATTAATCGGCCAGCTAGATAACCTGCATTAAAGGTATCGCCTGCACCTGTGGTATCAATCACGCCTTGCACCGGTGGAACCGGAACACGAATTTCTGCGGTGGGTGTGATAATAATTGCATCATCGGCGCCGCGTTTTAATACCAGTTCGCTCAGGTTGTAATTGGCATAGCGCTGCTTGCAGCCTTCAACACTGTCGTCGCCCCACAGCAGTTGCTCGTCATCGAGTGTAAGTAGAGCAATATCGGTATATTGCATAATTGCCAGCATCGCCTGTTGCGCTTCATTCTTGTCGCGCCACAAGCGCGGCCGATAGTTGCTGTCAAACGCAACTATCACATCTTGCTGGCGCAACTTGTGCAAACTGTTATACAAAAACTCGCGTGACTTCTCACCGATAATCGCCAGCGTAATACCACTTAAATAAACACAGTTGCAGTGCACCAGTTTTTGGCAGAGCTGATCGGCAGCTTCTTGCGAGGCAAATAGTTCACGTGCAGGCGCCTCTTTACGCCAATAGAAAAATTCGCGCTCGCCATCGGGGGTGTTGCGAATAATGTATAAGCCAGGTGATCTTCCGGGCAGTTTTTTAATCATGCCGGTGCCAATGTTTTCATTAGCCATGCGCTGCATAATTTGTTCGCTGTATGGGTCTTCACCCAGTTGGGTGACGTAATCGGTGGTTAAGCCCAGGCGCGCCATATACACCGAGGTGTTATAGGTATCGCCAGCAAAAGATAAGGCCATAATTTCGCGGCCATTGTTGTCGGCAGTAGGAAAGGGAGCAAGCTCCACCATAACTTCGCCAATTGCTGCTATGTGTGCCATTTGAGTATTCCGGAATTAAAATTTTTGATGTGTTTAATCTAGGGATTGAATATTTTGCATGAGTAAAATCAGCGCAAAATATATCACTCTTACAAGGTTAAAAGTAGAAATAAATAAGTCATAGAAGAATTTGATCCAATAAAAATTGTTTTTTCTTGTGAATAAGATGTCATGAATTTATAGGCAGGTTTACAATGCTGGTCATTGTAAATGTGTTGTTATATTAACTTTGCTGGATTTTTCTAATGAATCGTTTAAATCAAAAATTATTAAGTGATCTGCCAAAAGATATTCTTCTTCCTGCATATGATCGCACGCAGCTTAAAGCCGGTATTGTACATTTAGGTATTGGTGCATTTCATCGCGCCCATCAGGCGTTTTATACTGAGGCGGTACTCAATAAATTTGGTGGCGACTGGGGCATTATTGGTTGTAGCTTGCGCTCCGCCAGTGTGCGCGACCAACTGGTTCCGCAAGATGGTTTATATACCTTGGTAGAGCGTTCAGGCGAAGGCGAAAAATTACAAATTATTGGCGCCGTGTTGGATACCTTGGTGGGCCCGGAAAATCCTGCTGCACTGGTTGCACAAATGGCAGCAGACAATATAAAAATTGTCTCGTTGACCGTGACCGAAAAAGGCTATTGCCACGATCCGGCAACTGGAAATTTAAACGAAGCCCATCCCGATATTATTCACGATCTGCAGCATCTCGATAAGCCCGTTTCCGCCATTGGCTTTCTGGTGGCTGCATTAAAACAGCGTTGCGACAATCAACAAAAAGCATTTACCGCGCTAAGCTGCGACAACCTTCCCAATAATGGTGAAGTATTAGAAAAAGTTGTTCTGCAATTTGCTCAAAAAATTTCCCCTGCACTGGCCACTTGGATTAAAGCCAATGCGACCTTCCCCTGCACTATGATTGACCGTATTGTTCCTGCCACCACTGATGCTGATCGGCAAGATATTGAAGCACGTTTGGGGGTAAAGGGTGAAAGCTTGCGCGATGAAGGCATGGTGGTGTGCGAACCGTTTTCACAGTGGGTAATTGAAGACAAGTTTGCCGATGGCCGCCCCGAGTGGGAAAAAGTCGGTGCACTTTTGGTTGAAGATGTGCATATCTTTGAAAAAATAAAATTGCGTTTGTTAAATGGCGCGCACTCCACAATGGCCTATACCGGATATCTGTCTGGTTTTGAGTACATCAGTGAAGTTATGGAGCAGCCCGCGTTTGTTAATTTGGTAAAAACCTACATGGCGCGCGAAGCCGGTGAAACCGTGGTTGCGCCTGCGGGTTTTGATATAGAAGCTTATAAGCAACAATTGCGCGAACGTTTTTCCAACAAGGCGTTGAAGCATCGCACCTGGCAAATCGCGATGGATGGCTCACAAAAATTACCGCAGCGTTTGTTGGAAACCTTGCGCGAACAATTGGCAGGCAATGGCCATATCGATATTTTGTGTTTGGGTGTTGCAGCCTGGATTCGCTATGTGTCGGGTGTGGATGAAAAAGGCGCGCCCATTGAAGTGTCAGATCCATTGGCGAAAGAGTTGCGCGCTGCGTGCGATGCGAATCAAGGTAATCCCGCAGGGATGGTGAGTGCGGTAGTGGGCATTCAAAAAGTATTTGGTGCAGACCTGATCAATGACGCGCGCTTTATTGCAACCACTACCCAATGGCTGGAAAGTTTCTATGCCAAAGGCATATTAAAAACGGTACAGCAAGCCTTTGAATAACCCGTAGGGGCGCAATTTATTGCGCCCATTAATTTTGTGGTTTAAATATTTTATAACACGCGATGCATATCAGGGCGCAATAAATTGCGCCCCTACAGTGAACCAATTCAGCATGGGAGGAAACATGCTCTTCCATCAATCGACAATTCATTCCGCTTGCTCAATCGCCAAAATTTTATTTTTGTTGATCTTTATTTTCGGCTGCGCGAATCAACCTTCATCACGTTATGATGCCCTGGTTAGCAAAACAGAAACAGCCAGCGCCAACAGCTTCACCAGTATTCAAGCTGCACTTGTGGCAGCACTCAATAACGCCACCAAACCCTATCGCATTTTTATCAAAGCGGGCGACTACTACGAAAAAATCGTTATTGCCAAACCCAACATTCATTTAATCGGGGAAGATAAACAGAACACTCGAATTTATTACGATGCCTATGCCGGGCAGCAGTCCACTGACACCGCCGCCAGTAAAGGACAAATATGGGGAACGCCCGGTTCTGCGACCGTGATTGTTCGCGCTGCGAATGTGCAATTACATCAGCTCACTATTGAAAATAGTTTTGATTTTTTAACTAACGATGCACTGGCAAATGACGATCCTCAACGCATCGCCAATAGTCAGGCAGTTGCGCTGTTTCTGGATAATGGTAGCGACCGGTTTTTAGCGCGGGAAGTTCGTTTATTAGGTTATCAAGATACCTTATTTGTTAACGCGGGGCGCAGCTGGTTCGATAAAAGTTTTATTGCCGGAAATGTGGATTTTATTTTCGGGAAGGGCAATGCACTCTTTACCGAATCTGAAATTCACACCCTCGGGCGCGGAAAACCTAATCAGCCACACGGATATCTGGTTGCGCCATCCACACAAATTGCGGATGAATATGGCTTAACCTTTATCAATTGCAGGCTCACACGTGCAGAGTCGGTGCCGGACAACTCTGTACCGCTTGGTCGCCCCTGGCACCCCACTACCCAGTTTGTCGATGGCCGTTATGCTGACCCGAATGCAATAGGCAAGGCGGTGTTTATTGGTAGTTGGATGGATGCGCACATCACTCGCGATGGTTGGTACGCAATGAATGGCACCGCTAAAGACGGCACTAAAGTTCCATTTATGCCAGAGGATGCACGTTTTTTTGAATATCAAAATACCGGCCCAGGTGCACAGGTGAATGTGAAGCGTCGGCAACTAACGGCGGTAGAGGTGCAAGCTTACACACAAGAAAAAATTCTTGGCGATTGGCGGCCAACACCATAACTTTCCTGAGTGGAATCTACCTTAAAATGTCTGCGGGTCTATCCATAACTCTGCCCGATCAATAGGTGTTTGTGGCGGCAGAGTTGGGTTGTCTAAATAAATCACTCGACGTTGGGATAGGTTGGCAAATTCTTGTACATCGTTAACGGTTGGATTTTGCAAAAATATTTTATCGAATTCGCCTGCGGCAATTGCCCGGTTTAAACCGTGTTCTATATCCTTTGCCAAACCGGGATTGTTCTTATTTACAAAAATATAAAACGGCATCTTGTAGGCAAGCAAAAGATTTTTTTCTACCGCTAAGTTTAATTCCGGGTATTTTTTTATTTCTGCAAAAGGCTCGCTGGCACCGCGCGGGAATGCATCAAAGCGCCCGCCATCGAGCATATGAAACAGTCCCGGCGATTTGGTGGTTTTAATCACTTTCAAACCATTTGCTTCCAATATTCTCGCGTCTGCCCAGGTTCTACCCTGCCCGAAAATGATATTGGTTAAATCGTCTTTGGTATAAATCGCATCAAACTTTTGTTGTTCTCCGGCGCGAATTAATAAAATTCTATAACCCAGTAACCCTTTCAGTAGGGGAATGCGAATCGGTAAAAAATCAGTTTCATAGGCTTGGCTGGTTGACACCCACATCAGATCCAAATTGCCTGCTTGCACTTCTTCAGTAATGCGCGACTGGGTAGATGGAGTTAGGTCTTTCTGAATGCGGTAGGGCGTATCTATCTGGGCAAATGCAAGGTTGAGCAAATCAATCACATAGTCAGCTTTGGCACCGCTGGCGGCGTTGAGTCTGACTATCTTCTCTTGCGCGGCTAGTTGAACCGCATAAGCTGAGGCAATAAAGGAGATAAGCCCGATCGCCAACCATTTCGATCTGCGCATACACTGTCCGCCCTTATAATTAGTATTGGTAAAGCCACCTTGCCATATTAATGTTTTTGTTGGCCGAGATTCAAGCTGAAACTATACCGCTCATAGCGTTTATCATTCGAAGCGCTCTAGTAATTCGGATACAATGCACACCTTGAGTGGCGCAATGGTGTATGTATCAAGTGGTCAGATAGCCAATAGGTTGCCAAGCACAGTTTTTAGTATTCAATGAATCATTCTTGGTGAGGGCGTAGAGCGTGGAATTACAAGCCGTTAAAACCGATAGGCTTTATATCAAGGTGGCAGAGCAGCTATCCAAGCTGGTTCACGATGGCACCATCAAACCGGGGGAGCGCTTCCCGGCAGAGCGTGATTTGGCCGAAAAATTGGGTGTTAGCCGGCCAACCATTAGCGAGGCAATGATTGCGCTTGAGCTGTCGGGCATTATTGAAATCCGCACCGGCTCTGGCATTTATGTCACCAAAAAGAAGCCCACACTGGACAGCGCCGATAAAGGTGTTGGTCCATTCGAAATATTGGAAATTCGTTATATTCTCGAATCAGAAGCCTGTGCCTTGGCCGCTACACGTATAACTGATGAGCAGATTGCCCAGCTCAAAGAAGTGCTGCGCGAAATGGAAGAAGAGGAAAAGCAGGAAGACGCCTCTGAAAAAGCCGATTGGAAATTCCATACGATTATTGCCGAAGCGGCGCAAAACAGTGCCATCTATTCGGTAGTCAACTGGCTCTGGGAGCTGCGCAATCAATCAGCATTAAGCACCGCGTTCCTGGAGCGCATTCGCAAAGAGGGGATTCACCCGTCTATTAATGACCATCGCCGTATTGTGGAAGCATTGGAAAAACGCAATCCAGAAAAGGCGCGTATGGCGAGGAAAG
>CAXAVL010000049.1:0-22646 GCA_963971905.1 uncultured Cellvibrio sp. | reverse complement strand
AAAAAATCCGGCTTTGCCAAATCGGGCGCATCAAAAGCTGGCTCGCATAAATCAGCCAAAGGCTCTGGCGCAACCGGCAGCAAACCGGCGAGTAAACCCAAACGCGCCGGTTCAAAAGATGCGCGCCCGACCAGCACCTTAGGCCGATCAACTCGCCCGAAAAAGAAATAATTCTGTACAACTCAGAGCAACAAAATTCAGGGCAATAAAAAAGCCGCTTCCAGATTGCTGGAAGCGGCTTTTTATCACTAGCCAAATGCTTACTCGCCCAAGTCTTCGTCATCATCCAAACTGTGATCACCTTCTTCGCGGGGCTTGCGAATACCGTGCGCGGCTAAAATCTCGACGTAAAAGCTATCGCCACCGGCAACCGCCACTTCATCCATTTTTTTGGTCAGTTCGCTCAAACGCACAACTTCAGCGACTTCTGAGGTCGCACCAAATTTGCAATCAAATGCCCAGTAATCAACACCCTTGGGCAGGGTTTTGCGGCGTTCGCGTTTTACGTATTTGCGCACTTCGTGCTTGATGGCCTCCAATACGCGGTCATTGTTTTTGCCTTCGACATGGAGTTTGAACGTCTTTTTCATGGTTTACCTATAAGAAATGAATTCGGCCGCAGCCAGATGCAGGCAGTAAGCGGGCGCGCAGTTTAACACGGGCAGGATGTTGCCGCTGCAAGCATCTGCCGGATAGCCGGCCTTTTCTATAGGCTTTACCCCATAAGATAGCTATAATGCGCGCCTTCTTTTTCTGCGCGTTTTTCGATCAACAGATTAGTTGAAACACGCATCAGTCAGTGTAATTCCAAGCAGGTAGTAGTTCGATGTCCACCACAGAAGCGCCCATTAAAAAGCTCTATATCAAAACCCACGGCTGCCAGATGAATGAGTACGATTCGTCGCGCATGAAGGATTTGTTGGGCGAGTCGCACAATATGGTGCCGACCGAAGACCCGGAAGACGCCGATGTAATCCTCATCAACACCTGTTCGATTCGTGAGAAAGCGCAAGAGCGCCTGTTCCATGAACTCGGGCGCTGGAAAAAACTCAAGAAAAAAAACCCCGAGTTAGTGATCGGTGTCGGCGGCTGCGTGGCCAGCCAGGAAGGTGAAGCTATCGCCAAACGCGCACCTTACGTGGATTTAATTTTTGGTCCACAAACCCTGCATCGCCTGCCCGAAATGATGGAAACCAAAAAAGCCGGTGGCGTAGTTGTCGTGGACATCAGCTTCCCTGAGATCGAAAAATTTGACCGCTTGCCGCAACCCGATGCCGACGGCGTAAGTGCGTTTGTATCGATCATGGAAGGCTGCTCCAAGTACTGTACTTTTTGCGTAGTGCCCTACACCCGTGGCGAAGAAGTCAGCCGCCCGGTGGCAGACGTGATGACCGAAATTCTCCACCTCGCCAAACAAGGTGTGCGCGAAGTGAATCTACTCGGCCAAAACGTTAACGCCTATCGCGGTGATACTGCCGACGGCACCCAGATTGATTTGGCAGAGTTGATTACTTACGTTGCCGCTATCGATGGTATTGATCGCATTCGTTTTACTACATCGCACCCAGTGGAGTTTAGCGATGCCTTAATCGAAGTGTACAACCAGGTTCCCGAACTGGTGAGCCATTTGCACTTGCCGGTACAAAGTGGTTCAGACCGCATCTTGATGGCAATGAAACGCGGCCATACGGCGTTGGAGTACAAATCCAAGCTGCGCAAAATTAAAAAGAATCGCCCGAACATCAGTTTTTCATCTGACTTTATTATCGGCTTCCCCGGTGAAACCGATGCCGACTTTGAAGCGACCATGAAACTGATTCAGGATATGGATTTTGATACATCCTACAGTTTTATTTACAGCGCACGCCCCGGCACACCAGCGGCAGACTTTCCGGATGACACACCGGAAGAAGTGAAAAAACATCGCCTCGCTATTTTGCAGGATCGTTTGATTCAACAAGCGCTGGCAATTAGCCGCCGTATGGTGGGCAACACTGAACGCATTTTGGTGACCGGTTATTCCAAAAAAGACCCAGGCCAACTCTGTGGCCGTACCGAGAATAACCGTGTGGTCAATTTCCGCAGCGATAACGCCGATTTGATTGGCAAGTTCGCCGATATTCTTATCGAAGAAGCGCTGACCAACTCCTTGCGCGGCACATTGGTAAGCTCTGAATTGGATGCGGACTGGATAAAGTAACTACTCTACAAATAAATATTCCCAATAAAAAATCCCCGTGTTGGCAGCACCAACACGGGGATTTTTTATTTACCGAGACTGTAGCTTTAAACCATCCAATAGCGCAAAACTAGCAATTCTCGTCGGACACTTCTTCACAAGCGTCCTCAATACCATCCTTAGCTTCGTCGGCCGCGTCATCCAATGTATCGCGGGTGTTATCAAGCGCCTTGTCGACATTTTCGCCCAGCTTTTCTGCGGCTCCATCATTGGAATCACATGCTGCCAAAGGCGCAACCAACAAAGCGATGATAAATACACGTTGAAGTAAATTCATAAAAACTCCTATCCATTAGTGGTAGTGGCAAGGATACCAATGCGGATTGCGTGCCAATTTCACCAAATGCCCTATTGGCAAGGGGTTAGCGCAGCAGCAGAAGTTATAGAGAGGAAAACACGCTAATAATTTGCAATATTTACAAAAAGAAATTCAAAAAATACAAATACACATACAGATATTTGCGGCGGGATTTGTTAAACATTTAGCGCCGCTTCCAATTGTGCGAGCGAAACAGGTTTTAACAAGCTGTTTGAAATGCCCGCCTCTACCGCACGCAAATTATCAACTGACTCACCGCTCGCAACAAGAATACGCACTGATGGGTAGTGTTGATGAATTTTTGCGGCGCAAGCATAGCCATTCATATCAGGCAGATTTAAGTCCAGTAACGCAACATGCGGGATTTTTTGCTGCAACGCCTGCAATGCGGCTTCTGCACTTTGCACACCTTTCACTTGCCAACCTATTAAACTTAATAATCCCTCCATCGCCGCCAGCGCGTCTGCATCATCTTCTACAACCAAAATCGATTTTGGCAAAGGCCCTGCATCCGAACGTTGAATATGTTGGACAGGCAAATAAGTGGCTAGGCATTTATACAGGCGCATTTGATCGATAGGCTTACCTAAATACGCGGTAAACCCCGAGGCATAACAATGATCCATATCACCCTTCATATGGGCTGCAGTCAAAGCGACCAATGGTTGGCAATACCCTTCGCGGCGTAATTGTTGCGCTGCTTGATGCCCATCCAAAATGGGCATATGAACATCCATCAATATCAAATCAAAATGTTTGCCCAATAAATTATCAGCACTCACGATACGCACAGCTTCTGCGCCATCGCGAGCATAAACCACTTCAACACCGGTTAACTGTACAAAGTGCCCAATCAACATTCGAATGTCTCGTAAATCATCTACTACCAACACTCTTCCGCCAAATCTGGGAATTGCAATCTGATGATCTGGTGCCACATCCATATTTAATTGCAAAATTTCAGTCTCAACGCCTTCAATCGCCCCAGGATCCAAGGTAAAACTAAATTCACTGCCCTTGCCTACTTCGCTGTCAACCTGAATATTTCCACCCAAGCGCTCAATCAATTGTTTGCTTATAGTCAATCCCAAACCAGTGCCTGCACGCGGATGGACTTGCGCATTTTTCGATTGCACAAAAGGCTCAAAAATCACTGCGAGCGTTTCAGAGCAAATACCTATGCCAGAGTCTTTAATACAAAAACGCAATTTTTTTATTTCATTCTCATAACACCAATCGATTTTTAGCAGAACCTCACCCTCATGGGTAAACTTAATCGCATTGCCCATTAAATTGAGCAAGATCTGGCGCAAACGCATGGGGTCAGTGTAAATAGCCACCGGTAATGGTTGAGGCGCTTCTACTCGCAACTTGAGATTTTTATCGATAGCTGCGCCCTGCATAAGAAAATAAATATCCGTCAAAAAAGCGGATAGTGAAACGGATTGCGCCTCTAACTCCAACTTACCAGCTTCAATTTTTGAGAGATCAAGAATATCGTTGAGCAAACCCAACAAATGTTTTCCGTTGCGGTGAATTATGCGCAAATGTGCTGCATTCTCAGTGTCGGAACTTTTATTTAATAAGAGTTCGGTAAACCCTAGAATCGCAGATAAAGGCGTGCGCAGCTCATGGCTTAAATGCGCTAGAAATTCACTTTTTAAGCGATTCTCCGCCTCAGCCTTTAAACGCTCGACCCGCTCCCGCTCCACTTCGCGCCGCGCCAATGCATAGCGTATCGAACGCGCTAATTGCTCAGCACTAAGATGAGACTTCACCAAATAATCGACGGCACCTGCGCGCAATGCCTGCCGATCAACCTCAATCTGGTGCATTCCGGTGAGTAATATTATGGGGCCAGAGAATCCAACTTCATTAGCAAAGGTCAACAATTCAATGCCGTCGCGCGCACCCAGTTTATAATCCATCAAACAAAGATCGTGGCGATTTTCACGCAGCAGTAACTGCCCTGCTTCATAGGTAGGAGCCCAGTCAAACGTACAGGTTTGACTAATTTCTGCTATTAAATCTTTAACGAGAAAAAAATCATCTTCATCGTCATCGATAATTAACAGTTTTACATTTTGCATTTTACCGCCTACCTCGCCTGTAGGGTTTGCTACTCATCAGGGCAACTCCACAAACTCAACCCAATATTTTCCCAGGGTTCGCATCAGCTCAACGAGCGCATCAAAGGTAACAGGTTTAGTAATATAGGAAGCGGCGCCAAGATCGTAGCCCTTAAACATATCCTCCTCAGCTTTGGAGGTAGTTAAAATGACTACCGGAATACGCCGCAATCGCGGGTCAGATTTAATTTCTGCCAATGCTTCCCGGCCATCCATTTTGGGCATATTTAAATCAAGCAAAATTAAACCCGGCATAGGATGAAGCGTTCGATCACTGAACTCATCATCGCCGCGCAAATAACGCAACAGCTGAACTCCATCCTCAACAAAATGCAGCTCGTTAAGCACACGACTTTCATGCATCGCATCCTGTGCCAACAACCGATCATCGGCATCGTCATCGGCCATCAAAATTACCAGAGTCTTTTTGGGAAGATTCATATCTACATCCTTTGCGGTATTTAGTAATAATATCTATGATGAATGCGGAGTGTTACGGCTCATCCGTTAACAAATCAGCTAGTGACTCTATAGCAACCTGTGTCATTGGGAGATGAATAATAAATACCGCGCCCTCACCCGGCGCACTCTGTGCTGCAATAGTTCCGCCGTGACGTTCAACAATTTTTCTGCATAAAGCCAACCCGATACCTGTACCGGAATACTCATCCCGGCCATGCAAGCGCTGAAACAAACTAAATACACGCTCGGCGTATTGAGACTCAAAACCAATACCTTGGTCTGCAAAACGCAAGCAACACCATAAACGCTCGTCACCCGCTAAAGGTGAGGTAAGATTATGCTCACAGCTAACAGTAATAATTGGCCGCGCACCCGGCGCATGGAACTTCAAGCTATTGGAGATTAAATTCATAAATACCTGGGCAATTTGTGAAGCATCAGCATCCAGTGTTGGCAAAGGATCTATATGCAGCTGCGCTCCCGACTCGTCTATTGCATAGTCAAGATCGCCCATTACCTCATGCATGATTTTATTCAAATCAATTTTTTCGAAGGGGCGCTGCTTGGTAGTCACGCGCGAAAAGCTTAATAAGTCATCAATCAAAACCGACATACGCCCAGATGCGGCTTGCATCCGCGCCACGTAATCGGCCCCGCTTTCACCTAGCTCTGCAGAGAATTTTTGCTGTAGCCTATCACCAAAGGCACGAATTTTTCGCAGGGGTTCCTGTAAATCATGGGATGCTACAAAAGCAAACTCTTCGAGCTCGCGATTGCTGCGCTGTAGTTCCTCAGAATATTGCAATAATACTTGTGTGCGCGCATTCACCTTATCTTCTAACTCAGCGTTGGCCTTTGCTAACTCATCATTAAGCAGCGCCACTTTAGACGCATTGCGATACCAAAGAAAAAATACACCTAATGACAAGACCAAGCCAATACCGTTCGCCAGTAATAAAGTGATAATAATAAATTCACGATTTTTAGCAGCACTCGCTTTACTTTTCCCTAACAATGCGAACTCTTCGTATTCCATTTCTTTGATCAATTGAGAGATCGCTCGCATCAGCTCAATTCCTTCATCCGTCTTAATCTGCCGTATAGCAGCGAGGATTTTGTCTCGATCTGTTAATAACACAACTCGTTGCATTTCATTAATTTTATCGCGTACATGTCTATAAAGTTTTTTAAAACGTTTTTTTTGCGCGGGTAATTCAGTAGATGACTCACTCAGCTTATGCAGCAACTCATCAATAGAACCCAGGGTTTTATGATAAGGCCCCAAATATTCAGGATCCCTTGTCAGCAAATACCCTCGCTGACTGGATTCTGCAGCGGCAAGCTCTCTATGCAGATCCTTGATCAAGTTAATGGTTTGCAAGGTATTGTTAATGCTGACATTATTTGCAGTGATTACATCGATAGAACGATAAGCCAGTACCGCACTGACCGAAAAAAATGTAATAGAAGCCATAAGCGCCATTACCCAGATAGAGCGAGGAATTTTGCTAAGAGTGCCTGTATTCATTTTCTTAACTTCCGGTATATGCTGTGGCAGCTATTTGTCATTCTCTATGCCATTAAGAAAATGTGAATCTTTTGCATCATCCAATATCTGACTCCCTCGTTTACATTCGGCCAAAATTACTTCAAAGATACTAATTGCTTTACGTAAATCTCCTGTGCGCTCCAAGGTTAATTTTCCCAACTCAGCATTAATAGAGATAGTATTAAGTGGGTTACGCAAGTCATGAATAAATTGATTTTTTGTCATCGTCAGCACCTGTTCTCATTATCATTAAAGCCCTGCCTCACCATATGTATTTAAACGGTTATAAAGCGTCTTTAGACTAATGCCTAAAATATCTGCCGCTTGTTTTTTATCGCCATCAAAATGTTCCAGCGTCGACTCAATAAGCTCACGTTCCACTTCCTCAACCGTTTTCCCGACTCGAATACCTGCAGCCGCATGAGCCTGTACTTTAGAGAAAGGGGATGTGAGCTTTTCAGGTAGAACTAATAGTTTTTTATCCTTATCAGCCATAATATAGGCGCGATGAATAGCATGACGCAGCTCCCGTACTTTTCCCGGCCAATCGTAATCTATTAAGCGCCGCAGCGATTCATCACTAACGCCTATTTCACCATCATATTCACGATTAAAATTCGCCAAAAAATATCTCACTAGCAAAGGAATATCTTCTTTACGAGACCGCAATGGAGGAATATGAATTGGAAAAACGGCCAGACGGAAATACAAATCTTCTCGTAGGCAGCCCTGCTGGGCTATATCCTGTTCCGCACGATTGGTTGCCGAAATCACACGGCAATCAATATCCACTGTATTGATTGCGCCAACACGAGTAATTTTTTTCGACTCCAATGCGCGCAATAAATTTGGCTGAAGATCGACCGGCATTTCAGTTACTTCATCTAAGAATAATGTACCTTTACTGGCCTGTTCGAACACCCCAATTTTACGCTGTACAGCACCAGTAAATGCTCCCTTCTCATGCCCAAATAATTCACTACCAATAAGCTCACGCGAAAATGCACCGCAATTGGTGGCAACAAAATCACCATCCACATTACTTGCATAGTGAATTGCTGCAGCCACCATCTCTTTACCTACACCACTTTCCCCCAGCAACATAACATTTGCGTTTGTTGTGGCCACACGCGCAATCATTTCATATAAATGCTGCATAGGTGCAGACTCACCCACCAAATAGTTGAAATGCAGTTCGCCTGATGGATTGCGAGAGGAAAAAGCTATTTTCTCGTCGAAAAGAGCTTCGAGCTGCTGCAGATCAATCGGCTTAATAAGGTAGCCAATATTTGAACCATAAAGATTTTTTACAATCGACTTAATAGAGGGGTGTCCGGTAATCAACGTAATTTTTGTTTTGCTATTTTCCGGTATATCTTCCAGTAGATGTAGCCCGCTACCATCGGGTAGAATGAGATCCAAAATCACATGTGTAAATTGATGATTAGACATCAATTTACGTGCTGCTACAACGCTATCCGCTGCAGTTACACTGTGCCCTAAGAGCTGCAACAATTGTACAGTTGCTTCCAAAAAACGCTTGTCATCGTCAACCAATAAAACGTCAGCCACGATTAAACTCCTCTCATTAGCCAGTCAGCATCCAAGCTCATTCTAGCATCAGCAGGATATTAAAAATCAGCACCAATTAATAACCTGACAATGAAAATCACCTTTTACACTTAATTACGACTTGCAACCTGAGGAAGGAGGAATGGCATTATGGAGGGCAGCAATAGTGTGCGTAACGCTCGCACCATAACTCCCTGCCGCACAAGAAAAAAGGGAGCGACTGCACCAAGCGCAAACGGAGCAAATATAAACGCCACTAGAAAAGTACCTGACTTGGATTTTTTTGCACTGCGATTACACTGCTGCAGTAACGTAGACCTCTGAATCGCTAAGCATTCATTTTTCTGTTGAATTTCTGTCATTAAACTCATTATTTATGCTCCGCACAAAACTAGCAATTTGATTGCGAGTATAAGGTAATGTCATACGTTTACGATATTGAAAAAATAGCCAACGGCATGAAATTAATAATAGAATTTGCAATAGAAATACGGCAAACAGACTTAAACCAGTATGCGCACTCAAAGCAAACACAAGCCACGCGATTAATCCTGAAAACGCGCACCAACTCAACAGAATGATCGGCATCATTAGCAGCCACAACATGATCAACTTTGGAAAACTTTTAACTGCCAGCAACATTTCTGCACCAGCAAGATCCATCAAATCGACTGCAAACTTACTAAACTGTTTACCCAATATTAGGGTTTGCTCCAAATCATCGACCCATTGCGGCTGAGCATTTTGATTTGAGCCTTCCTCTTGGGGCACTTGCGCCCCAAGAGGAATTTCATTAGGATCATGGTTATTCATGACTCAGCCTTAATGGCGGCGTTGTAATAAATGCGAGACCAACCAGCCAGCAGCAAAAGCAACACCAACAGTAACCAGTGGTCGCGCTCTCACTACTTCTTCGGCTTTCTCTTCCAATTCGATTGCGCGAGCCTTACCTTCATTGAGGCGTACTTTTGCATTAGCAGCCGTTGCATTACCAATAGAGCCAACTGCATCGTAGATACTGGAAGTAGCCTCTTTAAATTGCGAGATGGCCTCTGCCATAGTGATATCATTTAATTTTTCATCGACCGCATTTTTAACAGATGTTTGAGTAGCCATGGATATTACCTCTTTTGTGTTGTTAAAAAAATTACCTCAGTGATATAAAAAAACTAAAGGCGACGCCTACCGAAAATTAAAGAAAGAACAAATAGCACAAGGAAAACAAAGAATAAAATTTGTGCGATTCCCGAAGCTGCACCTGCAATGCCGCCGAACCCTAAAAGGCCGGCAATGATTGCAACAATAAAAAAGACTAACGCATAATAAAGCATAATTCTCTCCTTTTAAGGCTCATAAATTAACCTTCAATGCATTACCTTCAAGTAGCGTGCCAAACATAACCAAAAAGTACGATAACGCGCTGTTGACGTCATTCACAGCGATTGACGCCTTCATCAACCACTACAATTGCATTATTTTTTGCAAAACTTGCACTAATTGGAAAACTTTACAAGAAGCATTATTAAGCCTCCGCCCCTCTGCCTCCCAGCTATTAAGATAAATATGACCGGCTTAATCAAAATTAAAGTCCGAAAATAAAAACCTCTCAACAACTTTTCAACCACACAATAGAACGTATAGAAAAATTACATTTCAATGTAAACCTTTCAAAGAAAATATTGGCTCTATTAAAAAAAGTAATGAATGGCCATACTTATTTTTATAGTAATTCCAATAACAGCAGTAACTTAGCTACAAAATTTTACTTTTGGCACAAAAAAAGCAGTGAGCTAATTATGCGCTTCACTCTGAACGCATCAATTCAACAATTTGTTCTATTGCGAAAGTTATTCAAAGGAGCACACCATGAAAAGTTCACTATTGAATTCGACTATTATGTCCGTTGGCAGCATCGCTTTAATTACCTCCCTGTCGGCAGCTGCGGATAGCAGTACCACCAATACAAATAGTGGCTATACGGACAAAAAGACAGCCGCTGAATTCTGGGCGGACTTTAAACAGGACAGCAAACAAACCTGGAAAGACAGTAAGTCGGCATTTAAAGATGGCTGGATTGAAAGCAAGCTGGAAACTGCCTTGATCCTTAACAAACATTTGAATCCATTTGAAATCGATATTCGCGTCGACAATGACGTCGCAACCCTAGAAGGAGAGGTAAGTTCTGACATTGAAAAAGAGCTTGCGGAAAATATTGCTTTAGGCGTCGAAGGCATTGATTCGGTGGATAACAAAATCACGGTAAACGCCAAATTAACAAAAGTTGCCGAATCCGCGCCCTCCAAAAGCCGCAATTTTTCTCAATATGTAGACGATGTTACGACAACTGCCGCCATCAAAACTGAATTGCTGGCCTCTAAGAACGTGAAAGGTCTTAATATAAATGTAGACACCTTAAACAATAAGGTCACTCTAACTGGCAAGGTTACATCCGCAGAAGAGAAAGCACTGGCTCAAGCGATCGCAGCAAAACATGATGGCGTGAAAGGTGTTATTAACAACCTGCAGGTTAAGTCCTAAGAGGAACGAGACAAGCAGAGTTCGGTAGCCACTGCGGGGGACAACCCCGCAGTCTCATTTAGCTTACTAAACTCTTTAAATTCAAAGACTTAATCGTCCATTGGCGCAGCAGCCCCCTACCCGACCTCACCTCAAGTGTAATTTATTCTTTATCCCGCCACTTGAATGGTTTAGTCTTACCTTAACTGAAGCTGTACGAGACTCATATCCGCTTTGAACACTCACGTCATTAGCCCTGAACCTATTACTCACCAACTCAGCCTAGAACCAGGCGATAGTCGTCGCCTTGCCAGCCTTAATGGCTTACTTGGTCAGCACCTGCGCCAGATTGAAGAGCGCCTTGAAATTGAAATCCGCAATCGTGGTACAGAGTTTGAACTGATCGGCTCCGCCAATGCCACGCGCGCCGCTGCCGAACTGTTACGCAACCTCTATAAGCACACTGAGCACAATGAACTCACTCCCGATGAAGTGCACCTAGCACTGCAAACTTCAGGTATTGAACAACTTATGCAAGAACTCGATAACGCTGAGTCAACATCCGTTGAAACTCAAGCCAACCCCTCATCCACTGAAGACAGCAGCGATCAGGGAATCACTCTGATTCGCACCAAAAAGTGCACCATTAAACCGCGCGGCTTAAACCAACAGCGCTATGTACGCTCTGTACAAAAACACGACATTAACTTTGGTATTGGGCCAGCGGGTACCGGCAAAACTTACCTCGCCGTTGCCTGCGCCGTCGAAGCACTGCTAAAAAATGAAATAGAACGTATCTTGTTGGTACGCCCTGCAGTTGAAGCCGGTGAAAAACTAGGCTTCCTGCCCGGTGATCTTGCTCAAAAGGTCGACCCTTATTTACGCCCACTTTACGACGCGCTATTTGAGATGCTCGGTTTTGATACCGTTGGCAAACTCATGGAACGTGGCGTGATTGAAGTAGCTCCTCTCGCATTTATGCGCGGGCGCACATTGAACAACTCCTTCGTCATTCTTGATGAAAGCCAAAACACAACGCGTGAACAAATGAAAATGTTCCTGACCCGAATTGGTTTTGGTACCACGGCAGTCATCACGGGCGACCCAACACAAATCGATTTGCCGCGCGGTATGGCCTCTGGCCTTCGGCATGCGATGGAAGTGCTTGATAAGGTCAATGGCATCAGCTTCACTAACTTTACCTCTAAAGATGTGGTACGCCACCCTATAGTGCAACGCATCGTAGAGGCCTACGAAGCATTTGATCAACAGCAGCCAAAGCAAGACTAAAAATGGCTCATCAAATCGATATTGAAAGCAACAGCCAAAGCCAGTTAATTCCCGACCTGAGCGATATTGAACGCTGGATCGGAGCAGCCCTGCAAAGTCAAGATATTGAAAATACTGAAGTCAGTATTTATATCGTCGATGAAGATGAAGGGCAGGAACTAAATTCGCAGTATCGTGGCAGAGATTATCCTACTAATGTGCTCTCCTTCCCTGCCGACATCCCTGAGGAAGTCGGCACTCCATTGCTAGGTGACCTAGTGGTGTGTGCTCCGGTTGTAGAGCGCGAAGCTCAAGAGCAGAACAAGGCCTTAGCCGCCCACTGGGCACATATGCTGGTGCACGGTACCCTGCACTTGATTGGCTTCGATCATATCGATGATGGCGAAGCTGAAGAAATGGAGTCACTGGAAACCCAAATCATCACCGGTTTGGGGTATCCTGCCCCCTATCAAGACATCACTGAAGAATAAAAAACCTTGGGAAATTACATCATGTCGGACGACCATCCGAGTAGCATCACTACTGAAAAACACGAACGATCATGGCTGGATAAATTGCTCCATGCATTCAGTGCGGAACCTAAATCCCGCGATGAACTGCTGGAAATTATTAAAGATGCCGCTGATAACCAATTGCTGGATCAGGAAGCACTGAGCATTATCGAGGGCGCACTGGATGTGTCCTCGCTGCAAGCGCGCGAAATTATGGTACCGCGCTCACACATAGTTGCAATCCGCCTCGACGACACGCCACAAGAATATTTGCCGCAACTTATCGAATCGGGTCATTCACGCTTTCCGGTTATTGGCGAAAATATTGACGATATAAAAGGCATACTGCTCGCTAAAGATCTGTTACCTCTCGCATTAAAAGGCACAGATAATTTTAATCTTGAAACCATTCTGCGCCCCGCCACCATCATTCCCGAAAGCAAACGCGTCAACGTACTGCTACGCGAGTTTCGCGAAAATCGCTACCACATGGCGCTAGTAATGGATGAGTATGGTGGCATTACCGGACTGCTCACCATTGAAGATATTCTGGAAGAAATTGTCGGCGAAATTGAAGATGAAACAGACGAACAAGAAGAAGCAACCGACTTTATCAAACGCGTCAGTGAAAATGATTACATCATTAAAGCCTTGACCCCCATCGAAGATTTCAACGATTTCTTCAATAAAGAATTCAGCGATGAAGACTTCGACACCATTGGCGGCATACTGATGCAAGAATTTGGTCACCTACCAAAACGCAATGAAGTTGTGCAAATGGACAATATGCAATTTCGTGTACTCTACGCTGATAATCGCCAAATTCACTTGTTGCGACTGACAGTACTTAACGACTAAGTTAACTAAAGTGATATCAACAACAATCCCGCCAACCGGCGGGATTTTTTTAACCAGACAGATAACATCTATGCCAGATAAATTCCTCAATCTCCCAAACCCCTTAGCGCTATTTATCGCACTACTCTGCGGCGCATTAATTACACTGAGCTTTGCGCCATTCAATTTCTGGCCAATTACACTCCTCAGCCTGACGGCCCTCGCACTTCTATTAAAAGAACAATCGCTCAAATCTATTCTCTGGCGCAGCTTCGTGTTTGGCATAGGGCTTTACGGCGCAGGCATCCACTGGATTTATGTCAGCATCCATAACTTCGGCGGCGCATCTCCGATGCTTGCTGGTTTTTTGGTTTTTATATTTGCTTGTTTTATGGCAAGTATTTTTATGCTGCCCTTTTATATTTTTGGTCGCTGGTTTAATCGCCACTCACTCGGATTATTTGTTGCATTGCCTGCATGCTGGCTACTTGGAGAATGGATGCGCACTTGGTTGCTAACCGGATTTCCCTGGTTATTTATAGGCTACGCGCATTTAGATACACCACTGGCGGGATGGGCGCCAATAACAGGGGTGATGGGCATCAGCTTTATTCTTGTAACGAGCGCCGCCGTGCTTGCCGAATGGATATGGAAAATAAAAGGCCAACCAACAAAAAAAATATCGCTAATTATTGCCAGTTTAAGCTGCGCGGCATTTTGGGCTGCTGGCACCAGCTTAAAAAACATCACATGGGCAGAGCCAGATACTGCGCCGATAAAAATCGGCATGGTGCAACCCAATATTGATCAGAGCACTAAACTCAGCTTTAATCAGGACACCACTATCGCCGCACTCGATCAATTGCGTGATCTCAGCACTAATTTATGGACGAACGATTGGGTAATCTGGCCAGAGGCAGCAATTCCGACATCGCTTACCTACCAGGATGCACTGCCTTTTTTAGAGGAAATGAATAGCAAAGCCAGCGAACACAGTTCAGCATTATTTACCGGTGTGATATATGAAGACCGCGACAAACAAAAATACTACAACTCCATTGCAGGGCTAGGTGAGGGCTATGGATTTTATCACAAGCGCCGGTTAGTTCCTTTTGGCGAATACGTACCTTTGGAAGATCAATTGCGCGGCCTGATTGAGTTTTTTAACCTGCCCACATCATTTATTCATTTGGGGCCACAAGACCAGCATGGACTTATCGCAAAAGGAGTACGTATCACCCCTGCAATTTGTTATGAAATTGTCTACCCGGATTTAATCGCCCAAGCAGCGAAAGAAACACAAGTGCTATTAAGCGTGAATAATCTCGGCTGGTTTCTCGACTCAATTCAGTCGAAACAATTTATGCAAATGGCACAAATGCGCGCACTTGAGACAGGCCGCTATCTGGTTTACAGCACCAACAATGGCCCCAGCGCGATTATCGACAACCACGGAAAAATCCTCAGCCACAGCGATTCATTCAAGGCGCAAACTTTTACCGGTGTGATTTATGCTGTAAAAGATTGGACACCGTTCATGGTGTACGGCAGCGGACCACTCGCTATATTGTCAATCCCGCTACTGTTAAGCCTAAGCATGCCGCAATTACTTAAGCGCGATACTGTGCACGAGGAAGGACAATAAGTATTTCGAATGCAATAGCAATATTCGGGATGTAGTGCGGCAGTTTTACCGCTAAAGTAAACTAAATGCCATCACCCAAATATTGCCATGAATACTACCGCCACTAACGCAATTACTGACCGACGCTGGCCGCTATTGGGTGATGCCGGCGCTGACGGTCAATTTCTGTATGCCGTTATCACTACCGGTATTTACTGCCGCCCTGGCTGCCCGTCACGTCGCCCCAAACCTGACAATGTGCGCTTCTTTACCGATTGCACTCAGGCAGAAGCAGCAGGCTTTCGCGCTTGTAAACGCTGCCATCCACAACACTTGAGCAGCAATGCGATACAAACGCAGCGCATCATCAATCTATGCCGCTTTATTGAATCCTCCGAGCAGGAGCCCAGCCTTGCTCAGCTTGCAGAATATTCAGGCATCAGCAGTTATCATCTGCAGCGTTTGTTTAAAGCAGCAACGAGCTTAACCCCCAAAGCCTACGCCAAAGCTCACCGCCATAAAACAGAACGCCCTGCTCCCACATCAAGGAAACTAGCTGCAATGACAATTTTTTTTGCGCTGGATAAATGCTCACTCGGTACTATTTTGGTCGCACAAAGCGAAAAAGGTATTTGCGCTGTATTGCTCGGCGATGAGCCGCAATATCTACTTGATGATTTGCAACAACGCTTTCCCTCCGCAGAACTTATTATGGGAAATTCAGCATTTCAAACGACAGTCATGCAGATCATGCGTGCTGTCGAGCAACCACAACTGAAGGTGGATTTGCCGCTAGATATTCGCGGCACCGTGTTTCAGCAACAAGTATGGAAAACACTACGGCAAATTCCCGCTGGTGAAACACGCAGCTACGCCGAAATAGCAAAAGCTATAGGATCACCCAAGGCTGTACGTGCAGTTGCCGGTGCTTGCGCCGCCAATACCTTAGCCGTCATTATTCCCTGCCACCGAGTAGTCCGCAGCGACGGCAACTTATCAGGGTATCGTTGGGGTATTGAGCGCAAACAAAAATTATTACAGACGGAAACAGAACACGCAAAATCATAAGTTTATGCCGACCTTCATCTGAAACGCTGAGATGGGCAGTTATCAACCAACAAATCAACGTGAGCGCTGCAGTGACTGTACGCCACATATTAATTCAGCATGTAGGCTTGCGGCACTCATCAGGTATTTGGTGTTATTGTTAAACACAGTTGAAAAGCCCGATCAAAAGCAACCCAAGCCTGGCTAGACACATTTTCACCCTGGCGCGCCCTTGTTGCGGCGCATTTATGGGCCACGCAAAAAACGAAAGGATTTTAACGCAAATAAAAAAACCTCGAGCTTTTGGCGCGAGGTTTTTTTAATCAAAAACGGGGAAGCTTGGTTATTTACACGCTAAACAAAGCCGCACTATCCAAGCCTTGCTTTTCCATTATATCGCGCAGACGTTTCAATGCTTCCACTTGAATTTGACGGACACGCTCACGAGTCAAGCCTATTTCAAGCCCTACCTCCTCTAACGTACTCACTTCATATCCACGCAAGCCAAAACGGCGCGCAAGAACTTCACGTTGTTTTTCGGTTAACTCATCCAACCAATGATCAAGACTGGTAGTCAAATCCGCATCCTGTAACAGTGCCGCCGGATCTGATACATGAGTATCAGCAATGGTATCCACAATCGCGCGGTCTGAAGAATTTCCAATAGGGGCGTCAATTGAGGTAACGCGCTCATTCAAGCTCAGCATATGCTCAACATCAGCCACTGGCCTATCAAGCAACTTGGCAATTTCTTCCGGTGTTGGCTCATGATCTAGTTTTTGGGATAACTCGCGCGCTGCACGCAGATAAATATTCAACTCTTTAACAACATGAATTGGCAAACGGATTGTGCGAGTCTGATTCATAATCGCACGTTCGATAGTTTGACGAATCCACCAAGTGGCATAGGTTGAAAAACGGAAGCCACGCTCTGGATCAAACTTCTCAACGGCACGAATCAAGCCCAAGTTCCCCTCCTCAATTAAATCGAGAAGCGCTAATCCACGGTTTACATAACGACGGGAGATTTTTACAACTAGACGAAGATTACTTTCGATCATACGCTTACGCGCTGCCTCTTCGCCCTTTAAAGCTTTGCGCGCGAAGAACACTTCTTCTTCGGCACTCAACAGAGGGGAAAATCCAATTTCATTTAGATATATCTGGGTAGCATCGAGTGTTTTGTTGTACTTATCATCAATGATTCGCTCACTTGAGCTCGATGATGAAGACTTGGGAGACTCATCTTCTTCGGCCAACAATAATTCTGCTTCATCCAACTCTGCATCTGGAGCAATAAATACATCATCGCGATCAAATGTAGCTGTATCCCTATTTTGTATAGTCATTTTTCAGCCCCTTATATCAATTTTTATTTAACCGGCTGGCTTTTTTATAAGTCATCCAGCTCGCTCAAGCTGTACCTTTCACATAGATGCCATATGTTTTTAGGTATTATTCAAAAGTCCCGTTCTAACTTATGAATATGACACTTTAGCGTCGTGGCAGAAACTTTAATGGATCTACCGGGGTACCATCACGACGAATTTCAAAGTGAAGCTTTACTCTATCAGTACCACTTGAACCCATATCGGCAATTCTCTGTCCAACTTTAACAAAATCGCCCTCTTTTACTAACAACCTATCATTGTGAGCATAGGCACTAAGGAAGGTTTCATTATGCTTGACGATTAGTAGTTTGCCGTATCCCCGCAGCCCACTTCCAGAATACACACCCTGTCCAGCTGCCGCCGCCAGCACAGGCTCTCCCAATTTGCCGCCAAGATCAATACCCTTATTCAAGGCATTACTGCCCTGAAATGATGATAATAATGGCCCGGTTGCAGGCCAGCGCCATTGTGGTGCACCCCAAGCCTGTGATTTACCTGCGTTATTAGCTGCAACGTTTGTTTTATTTTCTTGACGGTTTAAATTGGTTACTGCCTTTACTGGAGGTCGTTTAGTATTGGCGTTCGGCGCTTTGGCGATACTAGTAGCAGGTCCCGCCCTGCGAGCCCCAGCCTCATTGATATCAAGGCGAATCACTTGGGAAGGTCTAATAATATAAGGTGGAGAAATGCCATTATATTTAGCGAGAATTTCGTATTTCAAACCATAGCGCCAAGCAATAGAGAACAAGGTATCACCGGCAATAACTACATGTGTCTTAGGACGATCAGAAAGGCGCTGAGAGCGATCCAATACAGGAGCAGGAGAATGAGAGGCGCAGGAAGTAACCAGCAGCAAAGTGATCGATATTAAGAACACCCTTAATGATTTAACCCGGTTATTTGATGACACTTCCGACATGAAATCACTCAAGAGCTTAGGTTGCTTTTTGATCACCCTTATTCCATTTGGAACTTAATAATCGTAATTTATTTTAAAATTATCTAATATATTTATAAAAACATGCACAAAAAAGGAATCAACGAAACCAAAAAGCCACGATAGTGAGTAAAAACGCACGATTTGAATTCATTATGACTCACAGGTAACACCGCCTATTTAAATCTTAGATTTAAGATTAAGTATTAACGGGAAGTGCCTGAAAGAAAAGGAACAAATTTTACTGGCTCTAATATTTGCGTAATATAGTTTTCGGTCTCACCATCACGCAAAATCAAATGCAATTGCTGCTCTCTCCCGCCTATAGGAATAACCAGAACGCCACTTGGCGCAAGCTGCTTTAACAACTCATCGGGAACGGCTTGCGGCGCTGCAGTACTGAGAATGGCGTCATAAGGCCCTGCTTCCGGCCAACCAAAACCGCCGTCTGCGTGACGCAACTGCACATTGCGCAACCCTAATTGGCGCAAGCGCTCGCGCGCTTTATCTTGTAGCGGCTTAATTCGTTCCACACTGTATACGTTCGGTACTAATTGGGCGAGAACACTAGTCTGATAGCCAGAACCAGTACCAACCTCCAGTACCTTATTGAGCCTACCACCCGCAGCCCCCAACAATATTTCCGTCATACGCGCAACAATATAAGGTTGCGAAATAGTTTGGCCGTGGCCAATGGGAAGCGCAGTATCCTCATAGGCGCGATGAGAAAGCGCCTCATCCAAAAAAATATGGCGCGGCGTATTCAGCAATACATCCAACACCCGCATATTGGTTACGCCCTGATCGCGCAAACGCTGAATAAGACGCTCACGGGTGCGTAGCGAGGTCATACCTACACCTTGCATCAATAAGTTGGTCATCTTCAGATCTTCTCCTATGTATATCCAGCTGACGCAAACACAAAAATCAATACGAGCCACTGGCGCTGAAACACCCCAAACAGCAACTATAGCACGGGTTCTTATATTTCCCGCTAGATGGGAACAGGCTCCTCATTCGATTGAGACTGCAGCACAGCGAACTCATGCAGAATCGCTGTCGCAAACTCGCCTGCATCCAGTGAAAAATACAAAATGAGGTCATCCCCCTCCCAGACCGAGCGAGCATTTCGTGGCATCAATTGCAAAGCACGTCGTTCCTGCGATAAGCCGGCATGCTCAAGACCATCACACCACGCGGCCCAATCAGCCAATGCGTTTTGCTCCAACTCAAGCAACGCACCTGACACCAACGGTCGCCCCCTGCCCCACAATGGTCCAGATGGACTAGGATTGATCTCACCTTCAATCTGATTAGCCCAGTTCTTGGCGAGCACTCGCGCTGCCAATACCTGATTAAATAAATAGGAGCGCGCTGCAGATAACATCAGACCGCGCTTTTGTTTATCGCGATAACGTTTTCCATCAACAAGAATCGCTTCAGCCTCCTGCAAATTATTTCCACCTAAACCAAAACGTTGCTCACCAAAATAGTTGGGAACACCCTGTGTGAAAACACTATCGATTTTTTGTTGCAGTATACTTCGATCATCTGTTTGCACTTCACGCAAACGGATCACAAAATTATTTTGTTGATGTTCACCACGCCGCAATTTTGTTTGATGTCTGGAAACCGATAAAAGTTGGATGGACTCTGTATTCAATAATGTCCAATCCGGCTCAGGCGCTTTAGGAAGGTAAACACTAAACCACTGGGCAGTTACTGCGTGACGATCTTTGCGCCCGCAATAACCCACATCAGTTACATTGACACCAGCAAGCTCAGCAATTTTTCCGGCGACCCAAGCAGTGTTTTCGCCGCGCTTACACACATGTAAAAAAACATGTTCGCCCGAGCCAGAAGGAACATAACCTAATTCTTCATCAACCTGAAAATCCTCTGGTTGCGCACGAAAATTAGCTGTTGCCGTTAACGCACCATAAGCGCGGGGAAATTCCAGTGAAAACTCAGTCACAATACAACTCACAATATAAAATTTTTAAACACATTGCCGAAAATCGACAATATATAAGTAAAATATAAATGTAGGATTAGCTACATTTTTCAAGCAAGACTACAGCATAACAAGCAATCCCCTCTTCCCGCCCAGTAAAACCCAAGCGCTCAGTAGTTGTTGCTTTAACATTAACCTGGGTTAATTCACTCTGTAAGTCCGCAGCAATTGTTTCAACCATGCGCGATATATAGTTCGCCATACGCGGCGCCTGTGCAACTATTGTCATATCCGCGTTAGCAAGCCGCCAACCCAACTGATTTACTTTTGCGTACACCATCCGCAATAAGGCGCGACTATCTGCATTGCGGTATTGCATATCCGTATCGGGAAAATGTTTGCCTATATCACCCAATGCTGCAGCACCCAACAATGCATCACACAATGCATGCAACAGCACGTCCCCATCGGAGTGAGCTACTAAGCCATGGTGATGCGGAATAACAACACCACCAATAACTATTTTATCGCCGGGACCAAAAGCATGGACATCATAGCCATGACCAATTCGCATAGACATAGAGTAATTCCGTAACTGTACTTAGCTAATAATAAGGTGGGCTTGCTGCTGCAAAATCACAGCTGCTATTGCCAAATCTTCCGGGCGAGTAATTTTTATATTATCGCTGCGCCCCTGTACCATTAATGGTTGATGACCATACAACTCTAGCGCAGAAGACTCATCGGTAATTAATTGGCCTTCCGCCAATCCACGCTGCAAACACTCACGCAATAATCCAAAACGAAACATTTGCGGTGTTTGAGCCTGCCATAAATAGCGTCGATCAATTGTGGCATCGATAACTGAGCTATTAACTTGTTTTAATGTGTCACTCACCGGCACACCTAAAATACCACCAACCGGATGATCACCTACCTGGTCGATCAAACGCAAAATACTCTGCTTATATACACAAGGACGAGCCGCATCATGCACCAACACCCAATCATTAGGTGATGCCTTATCTTGCAACTGATCAAGTGCATTTAATACTGAATTACAGCGCTCAGCACCGCCCACAACTTGGTGGATGTGATTATTTTTTGCGAGAGGCAATTCACCCCAATAACTATCACTATCGCCTAGCGCCAAATAAATACCGGCAACATTAGGCAAGGTTAATAAGCGCTCCAACGTATGCTCAATGACGGTCTTTCCCGCAAGCGACAAATATTGCTTTGGGCAATTTACTCCCATTCGCGCACCGATGCCGGCAGCAGGCACAATAATCCAGTAGGAAGAGGTTTGAGGGGATGACAAATTATTCATGAGGGGACATCGAAATTGGATAGTTAATAAAAATGTAGCTATGGGTAACTACTGCTCTTCATCCAAAATCATAAAAAAAGTTTCGTCTTTTTTGATCAGGCCGATATCGTTACGCGCTCGCTCTTCGATAGTATCAAGGCCCGTTTTTAACTCTTCTACTTCAACGTCCAGAATGCGGTTACGTTCACGCATACGATCATTTTCAGCTTGTTGCAGTTTAATATCGGCTTCCAAGCGGTGCGCTTGCGCCAAACTACCCTCGCCAATCCACAAACGATATTGCAGCCCGGCAAGTAATATTATTAATACACCCAGCAGCCATTTCATAACATTGAGCGATCTTTATAAACGTTAATTGCGAATTGATTATTATTGAACAAAACAAAGGCCGAATAACCGGCCTTTGTTTTTTTAATCAGTTTACGACTTGAATTCTGCACGGCCTTTATAAGGAGCAGCCGCACCCAATTCAGCTTCAATGCGCAACAGACGGTTGTACTTGGATACGCGATCTGAACGGCACAGAGAACCGGTTTTGATCTGACCCGCGGCAGTAGCCACAGCCAAATCAGCAATGGTGGTATCTTCGGTTTCACCTGAACGATGCGAAATAACAGCAGTATAACCTGCATCTTGCGCCATTTTGATTGCATCAAGCGTCTCAGACAAAGAACCAATTTGGTTAAACTTGATCAGAATAGAGTTAGCGATTTTTTTATCGATCCCCTCTTTCAAAATCTTGGTATTGGTTACGAACAAGTCATCACCAACCAATTGAATTTTGTGACCAATTTTTTGTGTCAAGTCAGCCCAGCCAGCCCAGTCGCTTTCATCTTTACCGTCTTCGATAGAAATGATTGGGTATTTAGCAGCCAAGTCAGCCAAATAATCAGAGAACTCATTAGTAGTAAATACACGGCCTTCACCAGCCAAATCGTATTTACCATCTTTGTAGAAC